>DATDCR010000536.1:0-3943 GCA_036524215.1 Burkholderiales bacterium | reverse complement strand
TGCCTCCCTTGCGCCTAAGGCTTCGCGGTCTGCGTCGCGCGGGCCTGGCTCGACCCGCTCTCGTACACGCGCACCGTGACGTTCTCCACTTTCGCCTTCGGATCGACCCGGAAAGTGCCTTCCACGCGGCGGAAGTACTTGAACGCCAGCCGGAACGCCGACGCACCGGCGTCAGCTGGCTCCGGGAAGCTCATCATAACATTGCGACCGTCCTTCGTCAGAGCGACGACCAGCTCGAGACGACCGGTGAAATCCCTTTCCTTCCGCGCCCGCGGCGTGACCAACAGCACGTGGTAGCGATACTCGCCGGGCAGCACATCGGGCTCGACCGTGAAGCGCGAGATGGAAAGCGCGCTGCCGTTGCGCGCATCGGACGACAGCATTTTCTCGAGCGTGGCCAGCTCCTCCCGCGCGCGGGCATTCTCCTGCTCCAGCGTGCGGATCTGCTGCGCGAGCTTCTGCTGGGCCGTTCGCTCGATCGAGAGCCGGCTCTCCGCCGCATTCACGATCGCGCGCAAGCGCTCGAGCTCGCCTTGCGCGGCGGCGAGGTCTTGCCGCGCGGTGAGGAGCTGGCCTTGGACCTCGCTTTGGTCGAAGCCGGCGAAGCGCCGGCCAGCGTCATAGATCCACGCCGCAGACGCCGCCGAGACGCCGATCAGCAGCGCCACGCCGAGCCAGCGCCAGTACCACGCGATATGGGAATGCACCGCGACCTTCGGCGCCGCAATGCCGAAGCGTTGCCGCATCTTCCAAATGCGCGCGGCGATCACGCCGACCCCTTACGGAACCACGGGCGGCTGCGCGAGCGCCGTCGCTTCGGGCAGCCCCAGCATGAGATTCATGTTCTGGATCGCCTGGCCGGCGGCGCCCTTGACGAGGTTGTCGATGACCGAGAGCACGACGAGAGTCTGCCCCTTTCCGGAACCTTCCGGCGGACGATGCAGGGCGATGCGGCACATGTTTGCCGCGCGCACCGAGCGCGTGTCGGGATGGCTGCCCGGCGGCAGCACATCGACGAACGGCTCCTTCGCATAACGCTCTTCGTAGAGGGCCTGGAAATCCACTTCGCGCGTCACGCGCGCATACAGCGTCGCATGGATGCCGCGGATGAGCGGCGTGAGATGCGGGACGAAAACGAGCCCCACTTCCTTCTTCGCCGCTTGCGCGAGACCCTGCCGGATTTCCGGCCAGTGCCGGTGCCCCGGCACGTTGTACGCCATGAAGTTGTCGGAGACTTCGGCAAAGCTCAGATGCAGCTCCGCTTTGCGCCCGGCGCCGCTCACGCCCGACTTGGCGTCGGCGATGAGGTGGTTCGTATCGACGACGCCGCTCTCGACGAGGGGCAGGAAGCCCAGTTGCGTGGCGGTCGGGTAGCAGCCGGGATTCGCCACCAGGCGGGCGCCGCGGATCTGCTCCCGGTTCACTTCGCAAAGGCCGTATACGGCCTCGGCAACGAGCTCGGGCGCCGCGTGCTTCATCTTGTACCAGCGCTCCCACTCCGCCACGTCCCGAATACGGAAATCCGCGGACAGGTCGATGATGCGCGCGCCGGCCTCGAGGACGCCGCGCGCTTCGCCCATCGCCACGCCGTTCGGCGTCGCGAAGAAGACCACATCGCAGCCGCGCAGCGCCTGCGGGCCCGGCGCGGTAAAGGCGAGATCCACGTGCCGGCGCAGGCCGGGAAACATCGCGCTTACGGGCGTGCCTGCTTCCTTGCGCGACGTGATCGAGCGCAATTCCACTTGCGGATGCTGCACCAGCAGGCGCAGCAGCTCGACGCCCGTATACCCCGTGCCACCGACGATTCCGACCTTGATCATTGGCAAGCCCCAAAAACAAGAAAGCCGCCCGGGGGCGGCTTTCCATTGCGAAACCGAACTGCGATCAACGTTTGGAGTACTGCTTGCGCCGCCTCGCTTTGTGCAGACCCACTTTCTTTCGCTCGACCTCTCGCGCGTCGCGCGTCACCAGACCGGCGGCGCTGAGCGATCCCTTCAGCCCGGCATCATACTCGATGAGCGCGCGTGCGATGCCATGACGCACCGCGCCGGCCTGGCCGCTCTCGCCGCCGCCATAGACATTGACGAGGATGTCGAAGGTCGCCGGGTTCTTCGTCACTTCGAGCGGCTGCCGCACGACCATGCGGCCCGTCTCGCGGCCGAAGAACTGGTCGACGGGCTTGCCATTGACGACGAAATCGCCCTTGCCGGGCTTGAGGAATACCCGCGCGACCGCGCTCTTGCGCCGCCCCGTGCCGTAGTAGTAATCGCCGACCATCGTCTATTAAACCTCTAGGTTCTTAGGTTGCTGCGCCGAATGCGGATGCGTGCCGCCGGCGTAGATCTTCAGCTTGCGCAGCATCGCGTAGCCGAGCGGGCCTTTCGGCAGCATGCCTTTGACGGCCTTCTCGAGCACGCGCTCCGGATGCGCCGCCTGCATCTTGGCGAAGCTGGTCTCGCGGATGCCGCCCGGAAAGCCGGTGTGGCGGTAATAGGTCTTGCGTTCCGCTTTGCGCCCGGTGACGCGCAGCTTGGCCGCATTCACCACGACGATGTAATCGCCGGTGTCGACGTGCGGGGTGTACTCGGGCTTATGCTTTCCGCGCAAGCGGGTAGCGATTTGTACGGCCAGCCGGCCGAGCACCTTGTTCTGGGCGTCAACGACGAACCAGCCCTGCTCGACTTCGCCCGTCTTTGCGGTGTAGGTTTTCATGCGCGAATTGCGAAAAGGCGCGGATTTTACACGAAAAATAGCGCGGTTCCGCCGGACGCGCCGCCGGCATTATGCCGCTCGCGATGCTGCGTTGCAATAATAATCGCCGGACGACAAGGACTTACGCATGGAATGCAGTGTGCGATGGACCGGGGAAGGCATGAGCTTCCTCGCCGAAACCGAAAGCAAGCATCTCGTAGCCATGGACGGCGCGCCGGAAGGCGGCGGGCGCAACCTGGCGCCGCGTCCGATGGAGATCGTGCTGGCCGGGACCGGCGGTTGCACCGCGTACGACGTGGTCGTGATCCTGAAGAAAAGCGGCCAGGACGTGCGCGGTTGTGAAGTGAAGCTGGCAGCCGAGCGTGCGGCGGCAGATCCGAAGGTCTTCACGAAGATCCATATGCACTTCATCGTTCGGGGCCGCGCGCTGAAGCGGAACCTCGTCGAGCACGCCATCCGCCTCTCGCACGAAAAGTACTGCTCGGCGTCCATCATGCTCGGCAAGACCGCCGAAATCACCAAGGACTTCGAGATCGTCGAAGACTAGATGCGGTAGGCGACGGTCGTCATCACCTTCGAGGCAAGACGCATCGCCGCCTTTGCCGCGGACGGCAGTTCAGCAGCGCCCAGGCGCATCGCCGTAGCGCGATGCTTCGCTTCGTCGCGGCGCATGGCGGCCACCACCGCCCGCGTGCGCTCGTCGGTGGGCGGAAGCTTCTGCAGGTGGCCGGCCAGGTGCTCCTCCACCTGATGCTCGGTTTCCGCCAGGAAGCCGAGGTTCCAGCGATCGCCGAGAGCGCCGGCGACGGCGCCGATGGCAAAGGCGCCGGCGTACCAGAAGGGATTGAGCAGGCTCGGCCGCCCGCCCAGCTCCTGGATGCGCTCCGCGCTCCAGGCGAGATGGTCTTCCTCTTCGCGCGCCGCTTTGTCGAGCGCCGCCTTGGCGCGCTCGTCGCGAGCGGTAAGCGCCTGGCCCTGATACAGCGCCTGCGCGCACACTTCGCCGACGTGGTTGACGCGCATCAGCGCGGCGGCATGCGCGCGCTCGCTTTCCCGCAACTCGGCTTCGGGTTTCTCATCGCCCGGGGAAGGACGTGAGGCGGTCGTTACGCCCGTGATGGCGCGCAGCGCTCGATCAAACTCGACGATGAATCGGTCCATGCGGACCAGCGTACCAAAAAAACGGGCGCCCGAAGGCGCCCGTCTCGAGTACTGCCCGGCGAGCCGGGCT
>DATDCR010000535.1:0-4915 GCA_036524215.1 Burkholderiales bacterium | reverse complement strand
GAGCGCGCCATCAGGTTCGTCCAGGTGTCGATGTCGCGGGCGGTGTAGCCGACAACGGTGGGCTTGCCGGTCGTGCCGGAGGAGGCGTGGATGCGCACGATGCGGTCCATCGGCACGGCAAACATGCCGAAGGGGTAGGTCTCGCGCAGGTCGGCCTTGGTGGTGAAGGGAAAGCGCGCGAGGTCGGCGAGCGAGCGGCAGTCCTCGGGCCGCACGCCGGCGGCGTCGAACTTGCGCCGGTATTGCGCCACGTTCTCGTAGGCGTGCCTGAGCGACCATTGCAGGCGCTCGAGCTGCAGGCGGCGCAACTCGTCGGCGGGCGCCTTTTCGATCGGTTCCAGCGCAAATTCGCTCATTCGATCTTCACCGTCCCTTGAATTTCGGCGGCCGCTTTTCCTTGAAGGCGGTCACGCCCTCGCGATAGTCCTCGCTGAAGCCGGCGTCGCGCTGCAGGTCGCGCTCGAGGTCGAGCTGCGCATCGAGCGAATTGCCGGGCGAGGCGTACAGCGCCTTCTTCAACAGGCCGTAACCCCGGGTGGGACCGCTGGCGAGAGCGGCAGCGAGCGTGCGCGCTTCGTGCGCCAGCTTGTCGTCATCGATGGCCTTCCAGATGAGCCCCCACTGCTCGGCCTGCTGGGCGTCCAGTTTCTCGGCCAGCAGCGCGAGTCCCATGGCACGCGCGGTGCCGACGAGGCGCGGCAGGAAGTAGCTGCCGCCGGCGTCGGGCACCAGTCCGAGCCGGGAAAAAGCCTGCACGAAGCTCGCCGAGCGCGCGGCGACGACGAGGTCGCAGGCGAGCGCGATGTTCGCGCCGGCGCCGGCCGCGACGCCGTTCACCGCACACACGATCGGCTTCGGCAGCGCGCGCATGCGCCGTATGAGCGGGTTGTAAAGCGAGCCCAGCGAAACGGAAAGGTCGATCGGTGCCGCCCCCGGGCTCACGTCGCGTTCGGCAAGATCCTGCCCGGTGCAGAAGCCGCGCCCGGCGCCGGTCAGCAGCACGGCGCGGATCTCCGCCTCGTCGGCGGCGCGCTCGAGCGCTCGACGCAGCAGCTGATGCATCTCGGGATTCAGCGCGTTGAGCTTCTCCGGACGATTCAGCGTGATCGTCTCGACGCCCGCTTCGACCGAGACGAGGACCGAGGCCATAGGAGTTAGAATTCTAGCCATGCCCAAGGTCTATGCCATCGACGGCATCGTTCCGGTCGTCGATCCAAGCGCCTTCGTGCATCCCACCGCGGTCCTCATCGGCGACGTCATCGTCGCGGCGCGCGCCTATGTCGGCCCCTCTGCCAGCCTGCGCGGGGATTTCGGCCGCATCGTCGTGGAAGAGGGCGCCAACATCCAGGACGGCTGCATCCTGCACGGGTTTCCCGGCAAGGACACGGTGGCCGGGCCCGAGGTGACCGTGGGTCATGGCGCTATCCTCCATGGCTGCGTCGTGCGGCGCGGCGCGCTCATCGGCATGAACTGCGTGGTCAATGACAATGCCGAGGTAGGCGAGGAGGCGATGGTGGCCGCGCTCGCTTTCGTCAGAGCCGAGGCGCGCATTCCCGCGCGCGCGCTTGCCGCCGGGATTCCGGCGCGCGTGCTGCGCCAGCTCTCGGAGGAGGAGCTGCGCTGGAAGCGCGAAAACATGCTGCATTACCAGGAGCTCGCGCGGCGCAGCGCCACGACGATGGAGCAGGTCGAGGCGCTGACGAAGCCCGATGCCGCGCGCGAGCGTTTTCGCATGGGCGGGGTGCCGCTCTCCGAGCTGAAGAGGAAGCATGGCTGATCGCGCCCTTCTCATCATCGATATCCAGAACGACTATTTCCCCGCCGGCAAGATGGAGCTCGAAGGCGCCGATGCCGCCTCGGAGCATGCCGCGCGTGCACTGGCGATGTTTCGCGGCAAGCGCCTGCCGGTATTCCATGTCCGGCACTTGTCGACGCGGCCGGGCGCGAGCTTCTTCATTCCGGGCACCGCCGGGGCCGAGATCCATGCCCGTGTGCGCCCGCAAGCGGGCGAGCGCGTGATCGAGAAGAATTTCCCCAACAGCTTCCGCGCCACGCCGCTCGAGCAGGCGTTGAAGGACGCCGGCGTAAAGGAGCTGGTCGTGGCGGGAATGATGACGCACATGTGCGTCGATGCCAGCGTGCGCCAGGCCGCCGATCTCGGCTACAAGGTCACCTTGCTCGGCGACGCCTGCGCCACGCGCACGCAGACCTATGGCGGCGAATCGATTCCGGCGCGGCAGGTGCAGGCGGCCTTCCTCGCTGCCCTCAACGGTTTCTACGCAAGAGTCATCCCTACCCATGAGCTATGACCTCATCAATGTCGAGCACAAAGGCCGTGTCGGCCTGATCACCCTCAACCGCCCCAAGCAGATGAACGCGCTCAATCCGACGCTGATGCAGGAGCTCGGCGTGGCGCTGCAGGCGTTCGACGCCAACGACGGCGTCGGCGCGATCGTCATCACCGGCAGCGACAAAGCCTTCGCCGCCGGGGCCGACATCGGCGTCATGAAGGACTACGGCTACATGGACGCTTTCCTCAGCGACTACATCACGCGCGACTGGGAGCACATCCGCCGCATCCGCAAGCCGGTCATCGCCGCGGTGGCCGGCTACGCCCTCGGCGGCGGCAACGAGCTCGCCATGATGTGCGACATCGTCATCGCGGCCGAGAACGCGCGCTTCGGCCAGCCGGAGGTCAACCTCGGCATCATGCCGGGCGCCGGCGGCACGCAGCGGCTGCCGCGGGCCGTCGGCAAGGCGAAGGCGATGGATCTTTGCCTCACCGCGCGCATGATGGACGCGCAGGAGGCCGAGCGCGCCGGCGTGGTTTCGCGCATCGTGCCGGTGGAAAAGCTGATGGAGGAAGCGATGGCCGTGGCGGAGAAGATCGCCAGCTATTCGCTGCCCGTGGTGCTGATGATCAAGGAGTCCATCAACCGCGCGTACGAGGTGCCGCTCTCCGAAGGCGTGCTCTTCGAGCGGCGGCTGTTCCATTCGCAGTTCGGCCTCGCGGATCAGAAGGAAGGCATGGCGGCCTTCCTCGAGAAGCGCAAGCCTAGCTTCAAGAACCGCTGAACGCGGTTTACGTTCTTCTCGCCGCCCACATCCTTTCGATGCTGGGCTTCTCGACGTACGCCGCGCTTTTGCCCGAGCTGCGCGACGAATGGCGCTTGTCCAACTCCGAGGCCGGCGTCGTCAGCGGCATGTTCTTCGCCGGCTATATCGGCACGGTGTCGCTGTGGACCGCGCTCACCGACCGGATCGATGGCCGCAAGGTCTACCTGGCCGGCAGCATCTGCGCCGCGGCGGGAAGTGCCGGCTTCGGCTTCATGGCGGCGGGCTTCGCAAGCGCGCTCGCCTTCCAGGTGCTGCTCGGCATCGGCATCGCGGCCACCTACATGCCGGGCTTGCGGCTCCTGTCGGACCGCATCTCCGGGCCCTCGCAGAGCCGCTACATCGCCTTCTACACCTCCTTCTTCGGCATCGGCACCGCGCTGTCTCTGGCGATCGCCGGGCTGCTTGCGCCGGTCTACGGGTGGCGCTTTGCGTTCACCCTGAGCGCGCTGGGGCCGCTTGCCTCGGGCGTAATGGTCCTCGCGCTCTTGCGCCCGGTCCGGCCGCATTCTGCGGGCCGGCTATCGTTGGAGACGCTGTTTCCCATCCGGGCCTGGCAGCGCGTCCTCGCCGAGCGCACGAGCGCGGGTTTCACCCTCGGCTACGCAGCGCACTGTCTGGAGCTTTTCGGCTCGCGCGCATGGATGGTGGCGTTCCTCACGTTTTCCGCGCAGCTTCATCCCGGCGAGAGTTTTCCATGGCCCGCGGCGGCCATTGCAGCCGTCGTGAACCTGCTCGCGGTGCCCGCGTCCATCCTCGGCAACGAAGCCGCCCTTCGCATCGGCCGTCGGCGCTGGATCCTGCTCGCGATGGTTGCCTCCGGAACGAGCGGACTCCTGCTCGGCTGGTCTGCGCCCTGGCATTGGATCGCGGTGCTGGGCCTCCTGGTCTTGTATTCCATGCTGGTCATGGCCGATTCCGGGACGCTGACCGCCGGCCTCGTCGCCGCTGCGCCGGCGGAGCTGCGCGGGGCAGCGATGGGGCTGTATTCGCTGGCGGGCTTCGGCGGCGGCTTTCTCGGCCCGGTCGTCTTCGGCGCGGCGCTCGACCTTGCCGGCGGTGCCGCATCGCGCTGGGCCTGGATGGTTGCCTACGCCGCCATCGGCGCGGGATGTCTCTGTGCGCCATTCGTGGCTAGAATCGGCGCACCGAGTCGCCAGACTCAGGCCCTTCGCTAGGAGCAGACATGGAGCGTATCTGGCTGAAAAGCTACCCGCCCGGCGTTCCGAGCGAAATCGATACGAGCCAGTACAGCTCGCTCGTCGAGCTGTTCGAGAAGACCATCCGCGCCTACGGCGAGCGTCCGGCGTTCACCAACATGGGCCGCACCATCCGTTTCGCCGAGCTCGACGCGATGGCGCGCGATTTCGGCGCATGGCTGCAGGCGAAAGGCCTCGCCAAAGGCGCGCGCGTGGCCATCATGATGCCGAACTGCCTGCAGTACCCGATCGCCATGTTCGGCACGCTGCGCGCCGGCTGCGTCGTCGTGAACGTGAATCCGCTCTATACCGCGCGCGAGCTCGAGCACCAGCTCAATGATTCGGGCGCCGAGGCGATCGTCATCCTGGAGAACTTCGCCGGCGTGCTGGAGCAGGTACGCTCGCGCACGCCGCTCAAGCACGTCGTCATCACCTCGCTTGGCGAGATGCTGGGCCTGAAGGGCCTTCTGGTGAACCTGGTCGTGCGCAAGGTGAAGAAGATGGTGCCGGCTTACCACCTGCCGGGCGCCCTCTCGTTCAAGCAGGCGCTCGCCGAAGGCTCGGGAGCAAAGCTCGTCACGCCGCCGCTGGGGCACAACGAT
>DATDCR010000534.1:0-11177 GCA_036524215.1 Burkholderiales bacterium | reverse complement strand
GGCCGCCTCGCTCAACGACACGTTCGCCACATCCTTCGCGAAGAACAGGCGCGCGGCTTCGGGCACGCCGTGAATCGCGAAAGACCCGCGCTGCCCGAGCCAGACGTCGTTCAAATACAGCTCGAGCACCTGGTCCTTGGTGAGGCGACGCTCGAGCGCGATCGAGATCAGCCATTCCGAGAATTTGCGCTTGAGCGTTCGCTCCTGGGTGAGGAAGGTGTTCTTCACGAGCTGCTGCGTGATCGTGCTGCCGCCCTGCGTGCGCCCGCTGCCGAGCGCGCTCCACGCCGCGCGCGCCATGCCGCGCGGATCGAAGCCGCGATGCGAGTAGAAGCGGCGGTCCTCGGTGGCGATCAGCGCGGCGACGAGCGACTTCGGCACTTCCTCCAGCCGCACGAGCACGCGGTCCTCGTTGCCGGCCGGATAGATGCCGCCGATGGCGAGCGGCTCCAGGCGGGCAAGGGGCAGTTCCCGATTCTCGGCGTCCGTGAGGCGGGCGACCTTGCCGCCGTCGAACGCGACCCGGATGCGCCGCGCCGGCTGCGGCCCGTCCCAGAAGGTGAAGGCGCGCACGTTGATTTCCAGCTCGCCGCCGCGCCGGGCGTACCAGCCGGCGTCCAGGTTGCTGGTGGGGACGTCGCGGTAGCCGAGCTCGCGCAGCTCGTCCTCGACGTCCGCCTGCGAGACGCGCAGGCCCGCATGGACCTCGAGCGGCCGCGCATAGATGCGGGCGGGCAGGGCGAAGCGGCGGCCTTCGAACTGGTCCCGGACGCGCAGATCGAGGTGGATGACGAACGCGACGGCGAGCAGCGAACCCGCGGCCAGCGCGTACGCGAAATATCTTAGGATGCGAGCGCGGCGCGCCACCAATCGATTCTAGCGTCGCAACAACAAACAACATGCCGCTGGAACGCGCACTTTTTCCTGTCCCGGCCCCACGACAGGTGCTCGCCGACTTCGGCGGCGTCTACGCCGCCACGGCGGTGGTCGCGTTTCTCTTCGCCTGCACCGGGCCGGTGGCGATCATCCTCTCGGTCGGCGCGCAGGGCGGGCTGTCGGAATCCGACATGGCGTCCTGGATCTTCAGCGCGTTCTTCCTGAACTCGATCATCTCGCTCGCCTTCACGTTCCTCTACCGGCAGCCGCTGATCTTCCTGTGGAGCATCCCCGGGGCGGTGCTGGTCGGGCCGGCGCTCGGCCACCTCTCCTGGCCCGAGGTGATCGGCGCCTTCCTCGCCACGGGCCTGCTGATGCTGGTGCTCGGCCTTTCCGGCTGGGTGCGCCGCGCGATGGAAGCGGTGCCGATGCCGATCGTGATGGCGATGGTGGCGGGCGTGTTCCTGCGCTTCGGCGTGGGCCTCGTGCACGCGTTCCGCGACCAGCTCTGGATCGCGGCTCCGATGACGGCCGTCTTCATCGCTCTTACGCTTTCGACGAGGCTTTCGAGATTCGTGCCGCCGCTCATCGGCGCGCTCGCGGTCGGGGCCGTGGCGATCTGGGCGCTGGGCAGCTTTCGTCCCACCAGCGGCACCCTGTTTGCGTTCGCGGCGCCCAACTTGTACGTGCCGGTTTTCTCATGGCAGGCGATGGTCGAGCTGGTGGTGCCGCTCGCGATCACCGTGCTCGCCGTGCAGAACGGGCAGGGCATCGCCGTGCTGGCGGCAAACGGACACGCGGCGCCGATCAATGCCATCACGGTAGCCTGCGGCGCAGGATCGATCGTCACGGGTTTCCTCGGTGCCGTGTCGACCTGCCTTACCGGCCCCGTCAACGCGATCCTGTCGAGCAGCGGCGAGAAGGAGCGCCACTACAGCTCGGCGCTTTTCTTCTGCCTTTTCGGCCTCGCGTTCGGGCTCCTTGCGCCGTTCTTCACGCGGCTGCTCCTCGCCACGCCGCCCGCGTTCATTGCCACGCTCGCCGGACTGGCGATGCTGCGCATCCTGCAGACCGCGTTCACCAGCTCGTTCGGCGGGCGCTTCACGCTCGGCGCGCTGGTCTGCTTTCTCGTCACCGTGGCCGACGTGCCGATCTACGGCATCGGCGCGCCGTTCTGGGGCCTGGTGCTCGGCCTCGCCACCTCGCGTCTCCTGGAGAGGAAATGACTTTTCGCTATTACTGGGAGGACTTCCCGGCGGGCAAGGTCGTCGAATACGGCTCCCGCACGCTGTCGCAGGAAGAGATCATCGCCTTCGCGCGCGACTGGGATCCGCAGCGCTACCACGTCGATCCGGAGGCGGCGAAGAAGACGCCGTTCGGCGGGCTGATCGCCTCGGGGTGGCATTCGGGCTGCGTGCTGATGCGCTTCATGTGCGACGCGTACCTCAACGAGTCGTCGTGCATCGGCTCGCCCGGCATCGAGGATTTCCGCTTCGCGCTTCCCGTGCGTCCGGGCGACACGCTGCGCTATCGCGCCACCGTGCTCGAGGCGCGCGCCTCGTCGAGCAAGCCCGATCGCGGCATCGTGAAGTTCCGCTGGGAGCTCCTCAACCAGCGCGACGAGGCCGTCGTGACGATGGTCGGCACGCAGTTCTACCTGCGCCGTCCGTAACGCCTTGCACGTCCTTCGCCGGCGCGACTTCGCGTTCTTCCTCGCCGGCCGCTTCACCGCGGTGCTCGCCGCGCAGATGCAATGGGTAGCGAACGGCTGGTATCTCTACGATCTCACCGGCGACCCGATGACGCTCGGCTGGGCCGGGCTCGCCGCCTTCGTGCCGATCGCGCTCCTTACGCTGCCCGCCGGCGACCTGTCGGACCGCGTCGATCGCCGCTGGCTGCTCGGCGCCGCGCATCTGATCCAGGCGCTTGCCGCAGGGCTTCTCCTCTATCTGGTGGCCGTGAAAACCACCAGCACCTGGCCCTTCTACGCCGCCCTGGTGCTTTCGGGCACCACGCGCGCGCTTGCCGGCCCGGCGTCCAAATCGCTGGCGCCGCTCCTCGTGCCGCGCGAGCAGTTCGCCCAATCGGTGGCGTGGGCGTCTTCGACGCAGCAGATCGCCACGATCGGCGGACCCGCGCTCGGCGGCATCATCTACCTCGCCGGCGCGCCGGTGACGTTCGCGGTCTGCGTGGCGCTCGCGCTCGTCGCCGCCGGCGCAATGCTGGCGATGCGCACGCGGGTGGTCGCTTCGAGCTCCGGCGGCAACGCTTTCACGCGGGCGATGGCGGGCTTTCATTACGTGCGGACCCACGCCATCCTCCTCGGCGCGATCTCGCTCGACCTCTTCGCGGTGCTGATCGGCGGCGTGAACGCGCTCCTGCCGGTCTTTGCGCGCGACATCCTGCAGGTCGGGCCCGCGGGCCTCGGCATCATGCGCAGCATGTTCGCCGTCGGCGCGATCGGCACCAGCCTGGTCCTCGCGCAGCTTGCCGAGGAGCGCCAGCCGCATGCCGGCCGAGCCCTCTTCGGCGGCGTGACGGCGTTCGGCGTGGGCGCCATTGCTTTTGCTCTCTCTTCAAACATATTCCTGTCGGTGGCGGCGCTCACGCTGATGGGCGCGGGCGATGCGCTCAGCGTCTTCGTTCGCGCGACGCTCGTGCAGCTTGCGACGCCGCCCGACATGCGCGGCCGGGTGAGCGCGATCCATGTCCTCTTCGTCGGCTGCACGAACGAGCTCGGCGAATTCCGCGCCGGCCTGCTCGGCTCGCTCTTCGGCGTCGTCACGGCGGCGCTCGCCGGCGGCATCGGCACGCTCCTCATCGTCGCGCTGTGGACCCGGCTCTTTCCGGGCCTGCGCCGTGTGGACCGCCTGAGCGAGGTGCACGCCGACAAGGGATGACGGGCGGGCGGCAGGCACGAATCTTTCAAGTGCCGTCTCGCCGTGTCGAACGTCATCGATCTCAAGTCGAAGCCAGCCCGGTCTTCCCGGCCGCTCCGCATCCTGGTGGCCGACGACAATCCGGATACGGTCCTCACGCTTTCCGCGCTTCTTGCCGACGAGGGCCATGAGGTGCGCAGCCTGAGCGACGGCTCGGGGGTGCTGCAGCTCCTGCAGAGCTTCGACCCGGACGTCTGCGTCCTCGACATAGAGATGCCGGGCAAGGACGGCTACATCCTGGCGCGCGAGCTGAGCGACCGGCGCTCGGAGCACCGGCCGCTGCTGGTGGCCATCTCCGGCGTCTGGACGCGCCCCTCGGAGCGTTTCCTCGCGCTCCTCGCCGGGTTCGACCACTTCTTCCAGAAGCCGGCGGATCCGAACGAGCTATTGCGCGTGCTGGAGCAGTTCCGGCAGCACCAGCGCGCGGTGGCGATCAACGAGCGGGTCCACCTGCCCCGAAGCCGGGGCTGAAGATTCAGCCGACGCGCTTCTCCATCCCGATGGGATGCGGGGAGCCGAAGGCGACCGACCAGCGGTTCCACAGATTGATCATGCCGATCGCCACCGTGAGGTTGACGATCTCCGCCTCGGCGAAGTGCTTGCGCAGCGCCTCGTAGGCTTCGTCGGGCGCGCCTTTCTCCGGCAGCAGCGTGAGCGCCTCGGTCCAGGCGAGCAGCGCGCGCTCGCGCTCGCTGTAGAGCGGCGATTCCTGCCACGCCGGCAGCAGGTAGAGCCGCTGCGGATCCTCGCCGTCGTCGAGCGCTTCCTTGACGTGCATGTCGATGCAGAAGGCGCACTTGTTGAGCTGCGAGGCGCGCACCTTGAGCAGATGCAAGAGCTTCGCATCGAGGCCGGCCTTGCGGATGTAGGCTTCGAGATTGCGCACCGCCTTGTACGTTTCCGGCGCGGTGATGGCGGGCTTGATTCGCTGGGACATCGCCTCGGCTCCCTGGGTTACGCAACCCTTAAGGTAAAGTGTGCCGGCGACAAATAAAAGGGGACTCGCATGCGCAGAATCGTCGCTTTGCTCGTCGGCCTGCTGTGGCTCGCCTGCCCGCAGGCGCAGCCGGCGTACCCGAGCCACTTCGTCAAGCTGGTCATCCCGTTTCCCGCGGCGACCTCCCCGGACGTGGTGATGCGCATCGTCGGGCCCAAGCTGTCCGAAATGTGGGGACAGCAGATGGTGATCGAGAATCGCGTCGGCGCCGCCGGCAACATCGGCGCCGGCCTGGTCGCCTCCGCGCCGGCCGACGGCTACACGCTGCTCTATACGGTGAACTCCGTCATCTGCGCCAATCCCCACCTGTATTCGAAGATGACGTTCGATCCGCTGAAGAACCTGGCGCCGGTCTCGCTCGTCGTGAATCTCGGCTATGTGCTGGTGGCGCGCAATAACCTTCCCGCGCGGGACCTGAAGGAGCTCATCGCGCTCGCGAAGTCGCAGCCCGGCAAGCTCACCTACAGCTCCTCCGGCGTCGGCGTCGGCACCCATATCGTGATGGAGCTTTTTCTGCGCATGACCGATACCCAGATGCTTCACATCCCCATGAATACGCCCGCGCTCAACGCCGTGTACTCCGGGGAAACCGATCTGACGATGACCCCTGCGACGACCGGCGTGCCCGCCGCGAAAGGCGGCAAGGCGCGCGCGCTCGGCGTGACCTTGCCCAAGCGCCTGGATTCGCTGCCCGAGGTGCCGGCGATCGCCGAAGCGGTGCCCGGCTACGCCGGAGACGCGTGGCACGGCCTTTTCGCGCCGGCGGGGACACCGCAGGCGATCATCGACAAGGTGGCCGCGGATACGCAAAAGGCGCTCGCCATGCCCGATGTGCGCAAGAAGCTGATGGACCTGGGGCTCGAGCCGATCGGCAACAGTCCGGCGGAGTTCAACGCGATCGTGCGCAACGACCATGCGAAGTGGGGCAAGGTGATCCGCGACGCAAACATCAAGCTGGACTAGCGATGAAGAAGAGCTGGAGCTACACGAAGGGATTGCACGAGCTCGGCAACGGGCACTTTGCCTACCTGGTGCCCGACGGCAGCTGGGGCTGGTCCAACGCCGGGCTGGTCGAGGACGCCGGCCAGACGCTTCTCGTCGATACGCTTTTCGACCTGAAGATGACCCGCGAGATGCTGGACGAGATGCGCCGCGCGGTCCCGGCTGCCGCGAATATCGGCGCTCTGGTGAACACCCACGCGAACGGCGACCACACGTTCGGCAACCAGCTCCTCGAGGGCGGGCGCATCATCGCCTCGAAGGCGTGCGCCGAGGACATGCATATCCGGCCCCCCGCGCAGTACGCGACCTGGCAGAAGCAGTGGCAGACCATGGGCGTGGCGGGCAGGTTCTGGTGGGAGGTGATGGGCTCGCGCTTCGATTTCCAGGGCATTCGCCTCGTGACGCCCAATGAAACCTTCTCCGGCGAGATGCGCCTTCGCGTCGGCGAAAAGGAAGTGCGGCTGATCGAGGTGGGGCCGGCGCACACGCGCGGCGATGTCATCGTATATGTGCCCCGGGACAGGATCGTCTATACCGGCGACATGCTCTTCAACTCGGCGCATCCCGCGATCTGGGCCGGGCCGGTGTCGAACTGGATCAAGGCCTGCGACCTCATGCTGTCGTGGGACCTCGAGGTCGTCGTGCCGGGCCATGGCGCGCTCATGGACAAGGCCGGCATCCGGGAATTCCGCAGCTACCTGCAGTATGTGCTCGACGAGTCGCGCAAGTGCATCGAGAAGGGCATGAGCTTCATCGAGGCGGCGGAAGCGATCTCGCTCGATCCGTGGGCGCACTTCGCGGAAGACGAGCGCATGTACATCAACACCTATGCGGCCTACCGCGAGCTGGGCGCGCTCAAGGATCCGGCGGAAAAGCCGGACATCCTGCGCATGCTCGACCTTATGGGCCGCAAGCATTATCGGAAGCAACCGCATTGAAGCTCGCTACCTTCGTCGCGCCCGACGGCAAGCCGCACATCGGCGCTGTGCTTCCAGACGGCCGCGTTGCCGATCTCACGGCTTCCGGGGAACCGCAGCTGCGCGACATGCTTTCCCTCATCGAAGGGGCACCGGCCGCGCTCGATCTCGCGCGCAATGTCGCCGCCGGCGCCAAATCAATTTACTCGGGCGTGAAGCTGCTGGCGCCGCTGCCGCGGCCAACGCGGCTGCGCGATTTCCTGTGCTTCGAGCTGCACGTGCGCCAGTCCCGTGCCAACCGCTATCTCTTCGGCATGGGGACGGAGCGCATCGATCCGGCGAAGGTCGAGATCGCCCGGATCTGGTACGAGAAGCCGGTTTACTACAAAGGCAATCCGTACAGCGTCGTCGGGCACGACGCCGAGGTTCACTGGCCCGCGTACTCGCGGATCATCGACTACGAGCTGGAGATCGGCGTGGTGATCGGACGAGCCGGCAAGAACATCGCCAGGGCCGATGCGCTGAAGCACGTCTTCGGCTACACGATCTTCAACGACTTCTCGGCGCGCGATGCGCAGTACATCGAGATGCAGGGACAGCTCGGGCCGGCAAAAGGCAAGGATTTCGACACCGGCAATGCGCTCGGGCCGTACATCCTCACCGCAGACGAGGTGCCCGATCCGCAGAACCTCGAGATGACGGCGCGGGTGAACGGCGAGACCTGGTCGCGCGGCAATAGCCGCACCATGCATCACGGCTTCGCCGACCTGATTGCCTATGCCTCCATCGAGGAAACGCTCCATCCCGGCGAAGTGCTCGGCTCCGGAACGGTAGGCGGGGGCTGCGGCAACGAGCTCGGCCGCTTCATGAAGGACGGCGACGTCATCGAGCTCGAGGTGGGCGGGATCGGCGTGCTTCGTAACAGGATCGTCGCGCCGCACGTGCGCGAAGTGCCGAAGCTGCCGATCAAGATCCTCTGAAGCCGCAAATGAGAAAAATAGGGTCTGTCCCTATTTAGCCTCCTACTCCCAGGTAGGTCGTGGTCACCTGCCGGTCGGCGCGCAGCTTGTCGGGCGTGCCTTCGAAGACCACGGTGCCGTGGTCGATGACGTACACGCGGTCGGCGAGCTGGAGCGCCATCTCCGCGTTCTGCTCGACGAGAAGCATGCTCACGTGCTCGGCCTTCAGGCGACGGATGGTGTCCATCACGTCGTTGACGATGATCGGCGCGAGGCCCTGCGAAGGCTCGTCCAGCAGCAGGAGCTCGGGGCAGGTGAGGAGCGCGCGCGCGATGGCGAGCATCTGCTGCTCGCCGCCGGAAAGCTGCTGGCCCTTGTGGTGCTGCCGTTCCCTCAGCCGGGGGAAGCGCTCGAGCACCGTCTCGAGCTTCCAGCGCGAGGACGGCCGCTCGGCGATCGACAGGTTCTCGTAGCAGCTGAGGAAGGAGAAGATGCCGCGCGTCTCGGGCACCAGCGCGATGCCGAGCTGCGAGATGCGATGCGGCTCCATGCCGCCGATCTCGCGTCCCTTGTAGCGGATGGTCCCGGCGCGCGGCGGCGTGAGCCCGGTGATGCAGCGAAGCGTGGTGGTCTTGCCGGCGCCGTTGCGGCCGAGCAGCGCAACCACTTCGCCTTCGGCCACGCCGAGGCTCATGCCGTGCAGGATGTGGCCGATGCCGTAGAACGCGTCGACGTTCTGCACCTCGAGGATCACGCCGCCACTCCGCCGAGGTAGGCCTTGCGCACTTCGGGGTCGCGCTGGATCTCGGCCGGCGTGCCTTCGGCGATCAGCGCGCCGAAGTGCATCACCGAAATGCGGTCCGAGACGCTCATGATGATGTCCATCTTGTGCTCGATGAGGACGATCGTGTAGCGGCCCTTGAGCGTGCGCACGAGCGCCACCATGCGCCGCGTCTCTTCGGGCGACAGCCCGGCGGCCGGCTCGTCGAGCAGCAGCACGCGCGGCTGCGCGGCGAGGGCGATGGCGAGCTCGAGCTGGCGCTGCTCGCCGTGCGAGATCTCGCGCGCCAGATGGTGCTTTTTCTCCACCAGGCCGACATCGGCGAGCGCCTGCGTCGCGCGCTCCACCAACTCGGGATAGCGGCCGGTCGCGCGCCACATCAGCCCCTTCCACGACGGGCTGCAGGCGAACGCCGCGACCCAGACGTTGTCGAGGAGCGAGAAGGCGGGAAAGACATTCGTGCGCTGGAAGGAGCGCGCAAGGCCGAGGTGCGCGATGCGGTGCGCCGGCGTGCCGGTGATGTCGCTTCCGTCGAAGACGATCTTTCCGGCGCTCGGCGCAAAGGTGCCCGTCAGCAGGTTGAAGAGCGTGGTCTTGCCGGCGCCGTTCGGACCGATGATCGAATGCAGGCTCCCCGCCTCGACGGCGAGCGACACGGCGTTGACCGCGGTCAGCGCGCCGAAGGACTTGCTGAGCTGCCGGGTCTCGAGGAGCGCCATGTATTGAAGCGCGACCAGGCTTCGACGACGCCGCCGCGCAGGAAAAGGACCACGATGATGAAAGCCACGCCGAGGAGAAGCGGCCAGCGCGCCCACAGCACGCTCACCGATTCCGAAAGCCAGATGAAGATGAACGAGCCGATCACCGGCCCGTACAGCGAGCCGGAGCCGCCGATCAGCGTCGCGAAGACGACGTTGCCGGAGAACACGAAGCCGATCGACTCGAGCGGCACGATGCCGAAGAGCATCGCGTAGAGCACGCCGGCCAGCCCGGAGAAGGCGCCGGCGACGACGAACGCGAGCAGCTTGAAGCGCGGCGCGTTGTAGCCGACCGCCTCGGCGCGCACCTCGTTCTCGCGGATCGCCTGCAGGATCTTGCCGAGCGGCGACTCGACGATGCGCTTCATCGCCCAGAGCGAGAGCAGGAAGAAGAGCGAAACGAAGGCGTAGTACAGCAAAGGTTCGTCGACCCTTAACCCGAAGACCGGCGGCCGCGGGATCCCGGGCATGCCGTCCTCGCCGCCGGTCACGCTGGTCCACTGGTAGGCGATGAAGTAAAAAAGCTGGTTCAGCGCGAACGTCAGCATGATGAAGTACAGCCCGGAGCGCTGGACGCAAAGGTAGCCCACCAGAAGTGCCGACACCGCGCCCACGCCGACGCCGACGCCGAGCGCGAGGAAGACGTTGATGCCGTAGTGCTTGAGGAGAAAGCCGGCGACATAGGCCGCGGAGCCGAAGAAGGTGGACTGGCCGAAGGAGAGGAGGCCGGTGTAGCCGAGCAGCAGGTTGAGGCCGAGGCCGAAGATGGCGAAGATCCAGATCTCGGAGGCGATCGCCGGCCGCACGACGAGCGGCAGGAGGATGATCGAGGCGAGCACGGCGAGGAGCTTCATCGGATGCCGAACAACCCTTGCGGGCGCACGAGCAGCACCGCCGCCATCACCGCGAAGATCACCGCCGTCGAGGCCTCGGTCCAGTAGGCCGCCACCACCGCCTGCGCGATGCCGATCAACAGCCCGGCGGCGATGGCGCCGAGCAGGTTGCCGAGCCCGCCGAGCGCGACCACGACGAACGCGATGCCGAGCATGTCGACGCCCATCCCGGGCGAGAGGCCGCGGATCGGCGCGGTGAGCGCGCCCGCGATTCCCGCCAGGTACGCGCCCAGGGCGAATGCCGCCGTGAACAGCTTGTGGATATCGATTCCCAGCAGCGACACCATCTCCTTGTTCTCGATGCCGGCGCGCATGATCGCGCCGTACTTCGTCTTCTCCAGGAAAAGCCAGGTGAGAAAGACGAGCAGGCCGGCCATCAGCATCACGAACAGCCGGTACTTCGGATAGAACGTGAAGCCCAGATCGACGCCGCCACGCAGGATCTGCGGCGGCAGGTGGCTGATGCCCACCGGACCCCAGATGACGATGATCAGCTCGTTCAGGATCAGCGCGAGGCCGAAGGTGAAGAGGAGCTGGTAGTCGTGGCCGGCGGCATAGAGGCGCCGCACCCCGGCCCACTCGATCAGCAGGCCGAGGAGCGCCACGCCGAGGGGCGCGACGGCGAGCCCGAGCCAGAAATTGTTTCCGAGGAGCGCGACCACGGTGACCAAGAGGTAGGCGCCCACGGCGAAGAGGGCGCCGTGGGCGAAGTTCGGGATGTTGAGGATGCCGGTGATGAGCGCGAGGCCGAGGCCCATCAGGGCATACAGCATCCCGGTCGCGATCCCGTTGAGGATCTGGCCGAGGAGGAGATTCAAGGGACTAGGAAATGGTGACAGTCACCATTTTTCGGAAAATAGTGACAGTCACCTTTTTCAGAAGCCGCCGATATCCTTGCAGGCCGCGTACTGCTTGGGCAGCGGGGTGTCTCCCGTGGCGATGATGTCGGCGAGATCCAGGTCGTGCTTCATCTGCGCCTTCGCCTTGCAGCGCAGGAAGAAGTACGGGCGCAGCGTCTGGTGGGTCGCGCCGTCCACCTTCATCTTGCCGAGGAG
>DATDCR010000533.1:0-6203 GCA_036524215.1 Burkholderiales bacterium | reverse complement strand
GGCGAGTATGTCGACGATCCCGAGATCCCGGGCGTGATGGTGCCGCGGCGGCTGGAGGACAAGGGGCCGTTCTACAAGGTCTGGCCCGAAGGCACGATCGAGAACTACGACGGCACGCACGTGCCGGACCCGCTCTTCATGTCGGACAACGACATCGACCTGAACCGCAACTTCCCGTACGGCTGGCGGCCGGAGTCGGAGCAGCTCGGCGCCGGCCCCTTCGGCGCGAGCGAGCCCGAGTCGCGCGCGGTGGTCGAATGGGCGACCCAGCATCCGAATATCTTCTCGTGGATCAACTTCCACACTTTCGGCGGCGTCTATATCCGCCCGCTCGGCAGCCAGCCCGACAAGAAGATGAACCAGGAAGATCTCGCCCTCTTCCGCCAGATCGGCGAATGGGGCGAGAAGATCGGCGGCTATCCGATGGTGAGCGGCTTCGAGGAGTTCATCTACGAGCCGGAGAAGCCGATCTACGGCGACATCACCGACTTCCTCTACCACACGCGCGGCATGATCGCCTACGCGTGCGAGCTATGGGACCTCTTCGCGCGCCTCGGCATCCCGCGCAAGAAACCCTTCGTCGAGCACTACTCGCAGCTCACGCGCGAGAACCTCGTCGCGCTCGCCAAGCTCGATCGCGAGCAGAACAAGGGCCGCATGTTCCGCGGCTGGAAGCCCTTCAGGCATCCGCAGCTCGGCGAGGTGGAGATCGGCGGCGCCGTGTCGCTGGTCGGCCTTTCCAATCCGCCCTACGAGATCCTGCCCGAAGTTTGCGAGCGGCAATCTGCCGCGTACCTGCGCGTCGCGGCGATGGCGCCATCACTCGAAATGAAGGCGCGCGCCGAGAAGGGGCGCGTCGAGATCGAGGTCGCGAATAGCGGCTACCTGCCCACCTACGTGCTCGACTCGGCGAAGAAGCTCGCCATCGACGCGCGCGTGTTCGTCGAGATCGAGCCGCTCGGCGGCTGCGAGATCGATCCGCGCGACGCCCGCATCGAGATCGGTCATCTCGAAGGCTGGGGACGCGGGCTGGAGAACGAGTTCCTCTTCTTCATGAGGAGCCGCGGCAGCGTCTCGCGGCGCAGCGTGGCCGTGAGCGTGCGGGGCAGCGGACGCCTGCGCATCCGCGCCAAGGGACTGCGCGTCGGGGAAGTCGTGCAGGAAATCGCCGTCGAGAATTAATTAGTGCCCTGACCCCGAATTCGAGTGGCGGTCCAGTAGCCTGACGTGGCGCCGGCGACCTGGCCGTTCATGCTGTCGCCGTGCACGCGGCCGGTATACGTATCGAGGCCGACGCTGAAGTGGATGCGGTCGCCCTTCACTTCGCCGAGCGCCTTCAGGTCGCGCCCGGATGCGCGCAGCGTTCCGCTGAGGGCCTGGAAGCTCTGCGTGAACGTGATGTCGCCGCCGGGCAGGTGCCAGGTTCCCGCGACCTGTGCCGGCACGACGTAGCGATAGACGCTGCACCAGGCATAGCAGCCGCCCGACGCCGTCGCGCTCTCCTCGTCTTCCCAATCCTCGATGCGATAGGTATTGGTGACGATGCGCGTGCCGGCCGCGAGCGCGAGGAACTTGGGCGCCAGGCGGCGCAGGTTCTGCGGAAGGAGGAAAAGCGCGAGCACGGTGGCCTGGGAAAAGTCGGCTTCGTACATGTCGCCCTGGATGAACCGGGCCTTGTCGCCGACGCCGGCCGCCTCGGCATTGCGCCTTGCCAGCGCCACCATCTCCGGGTCGTATTCGATGCCGAGCGCGCGAGCCCCGCGCTTCGCCGCCGCGATCACCAGGCGCCCGTCCCCCGAGCCGAGGTCGACGACGAAATCCTTGGGCGTCACGCCGGCCATGTCGAGCATCTTGTCGACCGTCTCCGCCGGCGTCGGCACCCAGACCACGTCCTTGCCGGGACGCCACGGTTCCGGCTGGAACGCCTGCGCGGCCGCGGCGACGGGCATGCCCAGAAGAATCACGATGGAGAGGCGAAGGAGCATGGTTAAAATCATAGCGACCTACGAGGAGGCGCGAATGCCCATCACCGAACTGAATCATTTCCTGCTGGTCGCCAAGGACCTGGAGCGCACGAAGGACTTCTATTGCCGCGTGCTCGGCATGGATCTCGACAAGGAGCGTCCCGACTTCGGCTTCCCGGGCTACTGGCTGAAAGCGAACGGCGAGACCTGCGTGCACCTCGCCTCGCAGAATCCGAACAAGATCCGCGACCAGTTCCTGCTCAAGAAGCACCCGAAAGGCACCAACGGCTCCGGCGCGGTGGACCACATCGCGTTTCTCGCCCGCAACGCCGACGAGGTGCGCCAGCGCATCCAGAAGAACAAGGTGGAGATGCACTTCCGCAGCTTCCCGGACGCAAAGCCGCCGCTGTTCCAGATCTTCCTCAAGGATCCGGACGACGTGACGATCGAGCTCAACTTCCTCGGCGAGAAGATCGATCCGCAGGAGTGGAAGGGCAAGGGCTCGGCCTCCGCGCTGACGCTGAAGAAGGCGGCCGGCAAGAAGACGCAGCTCGCCGAGCAGGACTAGTCCTAATGCGCGGGGTCGTCTTCCTCGGCGAGCGCAAGGTCGAGCTGCGCAGCTTTCCCGACCCGACGCCCGGCCCGGGCGAAGTCGTGGTCGAGATGAAGGCCTCGGGCATGTGCGGCTCCGACCTGAAGTTCTACCGGGCCGCACCCGGGGCCGCCCAGGCGGCCCTGGGCTTGGGCGACCTGAAGGAGCCGTTCATTGGCGGCCACGAGCCTTGCGGCGTCGTCGTCGCGCGCGGCCAGGGCGTGTCGGAGCGCGAGGCGCCGACCGGCATGCGCGTCATGGACCATCACTACGCCGGCTGCGGCACCTGCGCCCATTGCCGCGTCGGCTGGTCGCAGCTTTGCCGCAAGGGAATCACCGTGTATGGCGTCACGGCGCATGGCGGCCACGCCGACTATCTCAAGGTGCCGGTGCGCACGCTCGTCGAGCTGCCGGAAGAGCTCTCCTTCGCCGAAGGCGCCGCAGTGGCTTGCGGAACTGGAACTGCCTACGGTGCTCTGCGACGCATGCGTCTGGTCGGTGGAGATACCTTGGCGGTCTTCGGGCAGGGCCCGGTCGGCCTTTCGGCGACGGTGCTCGGCGTCGCCATGGGCGCGCGGGTGATCGCGATCGAGACAAACAAGGAGCGAGCGAAGCTCGCCGCGCAGTTCGGCGCCGACGCGGTCATCGATCCGGGCGTCGAGGATCCGGTCGATGCGCTGAAGGACCTCACCAACGGCGTCGGCGTCGATCTCTCCATCGACTGCAGCGGCATCGCCGCCGCCCGGCGCGCGGCCGTGCGCTGCGTGAAGACCTGGGGCACCGCGTGCTACGTCGGCGAAGGCGGCGACGTGACGCTCGACGTGAGTCCCGACCTCCTCCGCCGCCAGGTCACCCTCATCGGCTCGTGGACCTTCAGCGCCACCGGCATGCAGGAATGCGCCGAATTCATCGCCAAGAAGCGCATCCCGCTCGAGCGCATCTTCTCGCACCGCTGGCGCCTCGAGCAGGCCGACGAGGCCTACAAGAGCTTCGACACGCAGAGCACCGGCAAGGGCGTCTTCCTGCTCTGAATTCGGGGTCAGGGCACTAACTCGGTTGGGAGTTACAAATGAGCCTGCTTTTCACGCCCATCAAGCTGCGCGACGTCACGGCGCGCAACCGCATCGTCGTGTCGCCGATGTGCCAGTACTCGGCGATCGATGGCCACACCACCGACTGGCATTTCGTGCATCTGGGCAAGTTCGCGCAAGGCGGCGCGGGCATCGTGTTCGTCGAGGCGAGCGCCGTGGAGCAGCGCGGGCGCATCACGCACGGCGACGTCGGGATCTGGGACGACGCGCACATCGCCGGCCTTCGCCGCATCGCGGAATTCGTGAAGAGCCAGGGCGCGCTCGCCGCGATGCAGATCGCGCATGCAGGACGCAAGGCGAGCATGGCGCGCCCGTGGCATGGCAACGGCCCGCTCACGCAGGCGGACCTTATGCGCGGCGACAAGCCCTGGCCGATCGTTGCGCCCACGGATGCGCCGATCGATGCGAGCTGGCTGAAGCCGCATCCGCTCGACAGGCGCGAGCTGGACGAGGTGAAGGCGGCATTCGTCGCCGCGGCGCGCCGCGCGGATCGGGCGGGGTTCGATGTGCTCGAGGTGCATTCCGCGCATGGCTACCTGCTGCATACCTTCCTCTCCCCGCTTTCAAACACGCGGCACGACGATTACGGCGGCACGCTCGAGAAACGCATGCGCTTTCCGCTGGAGGTCGTCGGCGAGGTGCGCAAGGCATGGCCGGCCGAAAAGCCGCTCTTCGTGCGCGTCTCGTCCATCGACGACGTGGAAGGCGGGTGGAGCCTCGAAGACACCACTCTTTTTTCCAGAGCATTGAAACGTCTGGGCGTGGACGTCGTCGACTGCTCTTCCGGCGGCATCGCCGGCTCCGCAACCGCGGCGACGAAGACGCTCGTGCCGCGCGTGCCTGGTTTTCAGCTCCCTTTCTCCGAAGCCGTGAAGAAGGACGCCGGCGTGCAGACGATGGCGGTCGGTCTCATCCTCACCGGCGAGCAGGCGGAGGAGGCGCTGCAGGCCGGCCGCGCGGACCTCGTCGCGATCGGCCGTGAGGCGCTCTACGACCCGAACTGGCCGCTGCACGCGGCGCAGGCGCTCGGCGTCGATCCCGAGATGCAGCGCTGGCCGGTGCAATACGGCTGGTGGCTGACGCGCCGGGAGAGCCTGCTCAGGAAACTGGGAGTGCGCAAATGAAGACCGTCCGGATCTCCGCCGCCGAGATGCAGAAGCGCATCGCGCGCTATCGCGAGCTCAAGCCGCTGCCGATACAGCAAAGCGACATTCCGCAACCGGCGCGGGACGTCGTCTACGCGCGCAAGCTGCTGTCGGTCATTGGCCTGGAAGGCGCGCAGACGCCGATCAACGCCGAGGCGCCGATCCATGGCGCGGCCGGCATGACGATGACGCTCGCCGTCTGCCCGCCGGGGCAAGGCCCCGGCCTGCATGCGCATCGCCAGACCTACGAGACGTTTACGGTGCTGAAGGGACGCTTCGAGGTGCGCTGGAACGACGACGGTTCCGAGCGCGCCGAGCTCGGCCTATTCGACACCGTGTCGTTTCCGCCCGGCGTGTGCCGCTCGTTCCGCAACATCGGAAGCGAAGAAGGCATCCTGCAGGTGATCATCACCGGCGGCGTGCACGACATGACCGACATCGATTTCTCGGAAAATGCGAAGCGGGAGATCGAGAAGGTGGGAGCCGGCCTTTCGACGCATTTCGAGAAGGCCGGCTTCACGTTTACCGCCGGAAAGTAGCCTAGGCGCGCGCGCCCTGGCTCTGGTTGTGCTGGCTGCCGGGCTTGGAGACGCCCTTCACGGCCTTGGTCGCCGCGCGCGTTTCCTTCTGGGCCATGTCGCCGAGCGAGACGATGCCGACCAGCCGCTTGTCGCGGCTCACCACCGGCAGCCGCCGCACCTGCTGCTCGCTCATGTTCTCCGCCACGTGCGCCAGGTCTTCGTCCTCGTAGCAATACAGCACCTGCTCGGTGCTCATCACATCGCGCACCGGCGTGTCCGGTCCCTTGCCCTCGGCCACCGCGCGGATCGCGATGTCGCGGTCGGTAATCATGCCGACCAGGCGATCGTTCTCGCCCACCGGCATCGCCCCGGCATCACATTCCGCCATCATCTTCGCCACGTCTCGGATCGTCTGACCTGGATTGGCGACGCGCACTTCGCGCGTCATAGCATCACTGACTCGCATAGGGTCTCTCCTTCGTGGGGTTAATGCTTTCCACTTCCAAGCAAGAGATACACCGCGACGATCACCGCCGTTACGGTCACGGCGATGCAGCAGCCGACGGCGAAGGCGGCCGGGATGAGGAAGATCCTGGTCTGCGCCGCCATCGCTTCCGCCGGAGCGATGGCGAGGAACAGCGAGGCGGCGATCATCAGCCAGCGGCGGATGTAAGGCAGCAGCATCCACCGCATCGCGCGGTTGTAGGCAATGGCGCTCTCGCGCACCAGGAAAGTGCCGGTCGATGCATCCTTGAAGAGCGCGAAGGGATCGAGGTAGAGCAGAAATTGCCGGGCGAGGGGCAGCGCGGCGCGCCTCTCGCGCAGCAGCAAGGCTTCGACGTTCGTGTCCTTCACCTGGGATCGATTCTGCAAACTGCGTGCCGAACTAC
>DATDCR010000532.1:0-3764 GCA_036524215.1 Burkholderiales bacterium | reverse complement strand
CATTGAAAACGCGGCCGCTGCGCGGCGAGATCGATCCGGGCATGCCGATCCCGACGCTGCAGCGCGCGCCGGCGGCCTTCTCGGTTTCCAGGATCTGGCGCCCGAGCTCGTCGAGCGCGTTGTCGTAACCCGTATGCGGCGTCGACGCCCGCCGCCGTACGCGTTCCTTGCCCGCCTCGTCGAAGACAGCGAGCTCGATCTTCGTCCCGCCCAGATCCACCCCCATCCTCATAGCAAGCCGAGGTTGCGCAGCTCCGCTTTGCCGTAGGCGTAGAAGATCGGCGCGGCCACCAGGCCCGGCATGCCGAAGGCGGCGTCCATGACGAGCATGGCGCAAAGGAGCTCCCACGAAGAGGCCTTGATCTCGCCGCCGACGATGCGCGCGTTCAGGAAATATTCGAGCTTGTGGATGACGAGCAGGAAAACGAGCGAGCCGAGGCCGACGGCGAAGGAGTGCGACAGGCTGACGATGAGGATGATGCTGTTCGAGATCAGGTTGCCGATGACGGGCAGCAAGCCGGCGAAGAAGGTGACCGCGATCATCGCCTTGGTGAACGGCAGGTGGACGCCGAGCAGCGGCAGCACGCCGACGAGATAGATCGCCGTCAGCACGGTGTTGATCGCCGAGATCTTCACTTGCGCGAACACCACGCCGCGGAACGCGTGCGCGAGCGTGCGCATGCGCTCGGCGCCTTCGCGCATCAGCACGCTTTTTTCGGCCGGGCCGCGCGCTTCGCGGAAGCAGATCATCGCGCCGATCACCATGCCGATCAGGATGTGAATGAAGCCGACGCCGAAAGTGCGCCCCATGTGCTGCAGCTCGGCAGCGTGGTCGCGCAGCCAGGCGACGATGGCCTCGCGCAAGGCGTCGGTATCGGCCGGCAGATAATCGCCGATCCAGGCCGGCAGCGAATCGCGCGAGCTCGCGAGGATGTCGGCGAGGCGCGCGAGCAAGGCGGCCGGGCTCGCGCCTTCGCTGCGCAGGAACGCGGCCGCGCCGAAGCCGCCGGCGACGAGGGCTCCAATGACGAGCGCGCTGATCAGGCCGACGCTGAGGAGGCGGACCGGGTTCGAGGCTCGCCGCCCGAACGCGAGCTGGCGTGCGAGCAGGTGGACCAGCTCATGCACGAGAAGCCCGCCGAGCAGCGCGCCGAGCAGGCCGAGGTAAAGCGTAAGGACGAGGCCGATGAGCGTCGCCAGGAGCGCCGCGGTGCGCGCCTGGCGCTCGGTGATGACGGCGGGCGGTGTCGACACCGCGCCATCTTCGCCTAGCCGCATCTTTGCAGCCAGTCGGCGAGCCAGGCGCGCGCCGCCGCCGGATGCGGCAGGCGCCAGCGCGCCTCGGTGGCGCCCGAGCCGATCTTGATCGAATGGCCGCCCATGCGCTCGACGACGCGAAAGCCGTGCTCGTCCGTCAGGTCATCGCCGAGGAACACCGGCAGGCGGCCGCTGAAAGGCCGCTCGCGCATGAACGCCTCGATGACGCGCCCCTTGTCGTAGCCGGCGGGCTTGAGCTCCGCCACCATCTTGCCGCCCTGCACTTCGACGCCTTCCCCGACCGTGCGCGCCGCCTCGCGCACCACCGCGTGGGCGGCGCCCGCCAGCTGCGGCGCGAGCCGGTAATGCAGCGCCATGCTGTAGCCCTTGTGCTCGAAGACGAGGCCCGCATGGCGCTGCGCGAAGGCGCCGATCATCTCGGCCGCGCGCGTGAACATTTCCGTCTGCAGCGGCGGTCGGTGCACGCGGCCGCGCGCATCGCGCCGCTCGACGCCGTGCTGGCCCGCCGCCGGCAGCCTGAGCGGCGAGAACAGCTCGTCGATCATCGCGAGCGAGCGTCCGCTGACGAGCGCGAGCGCGCCATGCGCCTTGTCGTAGATGCCGGCCACCAGCTTGCAGTCGGCGCGCGCGGTATGCACCGCCTTCGGCGTGGCCGCGATCTCGAGCAGCGTGCCGTCGATATCGAGGAAGAACGCCGAGTTCCTTTCGAACGGCGGTGGATTGAACTCGGCCATCGCCTAGGCTGCGTCCGCCTCTCGTCGCGCGAGGCGGGTTCGTGCGAGAACGCGCTTGCGGTGGCGCATGCGCGCGGCGTCGAGCAGCATGCGGCCGGCCCAGCGGAAGACGTTGAATTCCTGCACCAGGTTGCGCATGGCGCGCATGCGCGCGCGCTGCTCCTCGGCCGACATGGTGAGCGCGAGATGCATGGCGGCAGCGCTCTGCTCGAAGTCATACGGGTTGACGATCAGCGCCTCGGCCAGCTCGCGCGCCGCGCCGGTGAACTGCGAGAGTATGAGCACCCCCTGCTCGTCGTCGCGCGCCGCAACGTACTCCTTCGCCACCAGGTTCATGCCGTCGTGCAGGCTCGAGACGAAGCACAGCTCCGCGGCGCGATAGAGCTCGTAGACCTGCGCCGCGTCGTGATGCTCGATCTTGAGCACGATCGGCTGGTAGCCGTCTTTGCCGAAGCGCTCGTTGATGCGCGCTGCGAGCGCTCGTACTCTCGCGTCGAGGTTCTGGTATTCGTCGATCGAGCTGCGCGAGGGCGCCGCCACCTGGATGAACGAGAACTGGCCGATCCAGCGCGGCTCGAGCTCGAGCAGGCGCTCGATGGCATTGAAGCGCTCCAGTATCCCCTTGGTGTAATCCAGCCGGTCGACGCCGATCCCCAGCTTGATGTTTTCGGCCAGATTCAATCTTTCGCGCACGCGTTTGCGGCATTCGGGCACCGGCGGCTGCACCTGCAGTGCGGCGGGCGGCCAGTCGATCGAGATCGGATAGCGCCGCACCTCGGTGGTGTCGCCGCCGTAGGAGATCGAGAACGTCTCGCGGTCGACGCGCGCCTCGAGGAAGCGGTCGACCGTGTCGAAGAAGTTGTTGCAGTGGAACTGGGTGTGGAAGCCGAGGATCGACGAGCCGAGCATGCCGTCGAGGATCTCCTCGCGCCACGGCAGGATGCCGAAGGCCTCGGGGTTCGGCCAGGGAATGTGCCAGAACGTGATGATCGTGGCGCGCGGCAGGCGCTCGCGCACCATGCGCGGCAGCAGCGCGAAGTGGTAGTCCTGCACGAGGATGATCGGATCCTCGCTGTGCGCCTCGTCCGCCACCACGTCGGCGAAGCGGCGGTTCACCTTCTGGTAGTAATCCCAGTCCGGCGCGCGGAAGGTGGGCCGGGTGTGCGCGATATGGCAGAGCGGCCACAGCCCTTCATTGGCGAAGCCGTAGTAGTAGCCCTGCTCCTCCTCCTTCGACAGCCACACGCGCCGGATGCGGTACGCCGGGCGCTCGGGCGGCACCATGACGTGGTCGTTCTTGTCGACCGTATCGCGATCGGCGGAGCCCGCGCCGTGGGCGATCCAGGTGCCCGAGCAGGCGCGCACGATCGGCTCGAGCGCGGTGACGAGCCCGCTCGCGGGCCGCTGGATCTCGACGATGTTGTCCTTGCGCCGCACGTGCACGTACGGCTCGCGATTGGAAACGATCAGCACCTCGTCGCCCTTGAGGTCCTGACGCAGGATGCGGCGCAGCGCTTCCGGTCCCCAGGTGGTCTGGCTCTCGTCCCGGCCGGCGCGCTCGGCCTCGAGGTCGCGCACCAGCGCCTGCAGGTCCCGAGCGATCGGCCTGAGCTCCGGGGCCGTGGCCGCGAGGCCCAAGGGTGATCTGAGTAAGGTCTCTCCGGACATCAGCGCCTTGATGCCGTTCACCCACCCGCGCCAGCTGATCTCGGCGATGATCATCGTGATCAGCGCTACTACTGCCGCAATGCC
>DATDCR010000531.1:0-2238 GCA_036524215.1 Burkholderiales bacterium | reverse complement strand
GACCTGTGGGAGCTGAATGAGGCCTTCGCGGTGCAGGTGATCTACTGCCGCGACAAGCTGGGCATCCCGAACGAGCGCCTGAATGTCAACGGCGGCGCCATCGCCGTGGGGCATCCTTATGGGGTGTCGGGCCAGCGCCTGACCGGCCATGCGCTGATCGAAGGCAAGCGCCGCGGTGCGAAGAAAGTCCTCGTCACGATGTGCATCGGCGGCGGCATGGGCGCAGCGGGGGTCTTCGAAGTTCTCTGATATCCACGAGTCCGCCATGAGCCTGCGTCCAACACTCGATTTCCTGCTGTACGACTGGCTCAAGGCGGAGGACCTCGCCGCCCGCAGCCGCTTCGCCGACCACTCGCGCGAGACCTTCGACGCGGTGTTCGACACCTGCGAGCGCATCGCGCGCGAGAAATACGCGCCGTTCAATCGCACGGTCGACATCGAGGAGCCGCGCTTCGACGGCGAGAAGGTGATCCTGCCGAAATGCACGCAGGATGCATACGATGCGTTTGCCTCGTCGGGCATGCTGGGCGCGGCCCAGGACTACGAGATCGGCGGCATGCAGCTGCCCTATACGGTGGAGGCCGCGGCCCACACATTCTTCGGGATGGCGTCGGTGGGCATAGGCGCGAACATGCTGACCGTGGGCAATGCCAACCTGCTGCTGGCGCACGGCACCGAGCTGCAGAAGAAGGTGTTCGCGCTGAACGAATTTTCCGGGCGCTGGGCCGGCACGATGTGCCTGTCGGAGCCCCAGGCCGGCTCGAGCCTTTCGGACATCACGACGCGCGCCGTGCCCGACGCAGACGACCCGCTCGGGCCGCGCTATCGCCTGCGCGGCAACAAGATGTGGATCTCGAACGGCGAGCACGAGCTCAGCGAAAACATCATCCACCTCGTGCTCGCCAAGATCCCGGGCGCGGATGGCCGCCTCGTCCCCGGGACGGGCGGCATCTCGCTCTTCATCGTGCCGAAGAAGCTCGCGAGCGGCGAGCGCAACGATGTCGCGCTTGCCGGCCTGAACCACAAGCTCGGCTACCGCGGCATTCCGAACTGCCTGATGAATTTCGGCGAGGGCAGGTTCCTCGTCGACGGGAAGCCGGGCGCCGTGGGCTACTTGGTGGGCAAGCCCGGCGAAGGGCTGCGCTGCATGTTCCACATGATGAACGAGGCGCGCATCGCCATCGGCATGGGCGCGGCGATGCTCGGCTGCGCCGGCTACAAGGCGAGCCTCGAATATGCGCGCACGCGGTTGCAGGGCCGGCCGAGCGGCGCGAAAGGCAAGGATCCTTCGGCGCCTCCCGTGCGCATCATCGAGCACACCGATGTGAAGCGGATGCTGCTTGCGCAGAAAGCGTATTGCGAAGGCGCTTTCGCGCTGGTGCTTTACTGCGCGCGGCTCGTTGACGAGCAGCGCACCGGCGATGCGGACGAGGCGAGGGAAGCCGCCTTGCTGCTCGAGGTGCTGACGCCGATCGCCAAGAGCTGGCCGAGCGAGTGGTGCCTGGAAGCCAATTCGCTCGCCCTCCAGGTGCACGGCGGCTACGGCTATACGAGGGATTTCCCCGTCGAGCAGTACTGGCGCGACAACCGCCTCAACATGATCCACGAGGGAACCCACGGCATCCAGGCGATCGACCTCCTGGGACGCAAGGTGAAGATGAACGGCGGCGCCGGGCTCGCCTTGCTTGCGCAGCGCGTGGAAGGAACGCTCGATCGCGCATCGACGATCCCGGACTTCGCCGCGTGGCGCGATGCGCTTGCGCGAGCGATGGCGGATCTGCGCGGGGCCACGACGGCGGCATGGCAGGCGGGCTCGGCGGATGAGGCGCTCGCGAACGCCATGCCGTACATGCAGGCGTTCGGGCACGTGGTCATGGCTTGGTTATGGCTCGATATCGCCCTGACCGCGCAGTCGAAGGCGGAGGGCGCGGCCGTCGCGGATTTCCATCGCGGCAAGATCGCCGCGGCGCGCTATTTCTTCAGCCACGAGCTGCCGAAGGTGAATGCGTGGCTCCAGGCGGTCGCGACGCGCGACACGACCTGCCGGGACATGCGCGAGGCCTGGTTCTAGCGCGCGATCGCGCCTTGCAGCCGGGCGAGCGCGAGCTCGAGCTCGCGGTGCGCTTCGCTTCCGGGCGGTAACTGGACGAGGAGGCCGCTCCAGTATGCGACGGTCTTGTCGTATTCGCCCGCTTCGAACGCCGCGCTGCCCGCCATCTCGAGCGCGCGCGGATGCGT
>DATDCR010000530.1:0-4390 GCA_036524215.1 Burkholderiales bacterium | reverse complement strand
ACGGGAACGACCAGGCTCAGTTCGGGCGAGGGCTGCAGCCGGCCGGCGACGATCCTGGCGAAAGGCCCGTGAGCCGCGGCGGTGAGAAGGCGGGCGATGGACGCTGCGGCGGCATGCGCCGCCGGCGTATCGACCTGATTGAGGAAGAGCGTCGCTCGCGACGAAGGAGGACATCCCTTTGCCAGCCCGGCCTCGTGCAAGGCGACGCGCGCGAAGGCCTCGGCATCGATGGGAGCGCCGAGCGCGATGCCGCTCAACGCGGCCCAGATGTCGGCACGGAACACGGTGTCTTCGGAAAGCGGCCGTCCGAGGCCGCTCATTCCGGCGACGACGACCACGGCGTCGGTCGTCGAGGGGATCACCGGCTCGTGCGGGGCTGGCGCCTTCAGCGGTCGCCTGCGCGAACCGTCAGCCTCGACCAGCACGCGATCGACTTGGCCAGACGCTGCGAGCGCGTCGATTGCCGCCGGCGGATGGCCCTGAAGCTTGCCGTCGATCCTGCCGCCATGGCTGATGGCGATGCCGGCCGGCCAGGGGCCTTCGCCTTCCTCTGCGGCGAGCTTGGTCGTGGTGGTGACCAGGACGCGCTCGGCTTGGGACGCGAATTCGCGCGCCAGCGCGAACATCAGGCTCGTCTTGCCACCGGCGCCGCAAAGCGCGACGAGGCGTGCGCGCTCGAGGCCGAGGGCCTCGATCAGCATCGGTTGCAGTGCCGGAGGATCCCTTCGAGCACGGCGCCGGCGATGGCGCGCGCCTTGTCGGAAATGGTGTCGCAGTTCTGGACCGAGCCGCGCGGGTCGACGTCGCCCACCTTCGTGCCCGCGCGCACTTCGGTGCGCGAGGCGATCAGTCCGCGCAGCACGCCGTCGATGGCGGCCGTCACCGGCGCATCGCCGACGCTTCCGACGACCTCGCCCTTGCGCACCGGATGGCCGATCTCCAGCGGCGAGACGAACATTCCCGCCGCCGGCGAGCGCAGCACGCGGTCGGCCGCGTGCCCGGCAATTTCGCCCGGCACCCCGGTATTCGGCGCGGCGGATCCTTCGACGATGATGCGGCCAAGGTCGTGGCCGCGATTGGTCTCGATCACGAGATGGCAGTCGACGCCGGCATTGAATCCCGGCCCCAGGGCGATCACGAGGGGCGCATCGTCGATGCGAGTGCCGGTGTTGTGCTTGGCGAGGATGGCGTCGACGACCACGTCGGGCGCCGCGCCGCGCAGCCGCTGCCAGTCGCTCGTGAGCATCACCGCGATCGCAGAGCGCTGCCACGCGGCATTGACGTCCTTCATCGTACGGGCAGCCACGGCGGGAACGCCTTCCACCGCGGTTTCGCCGCCTGTCAGGGCGACGCAGAATGACACCCGCCGGCGCACGCACAACGGCTGCTCGAGATCGAGCATGCAGATGCGGCGCATGTTCGCCATGTAAAGGCGCCACGCCACCGCGCTCGCCATTTCCCCCGCTCCCCTGACGAGAACGAAGGGCGAGAGGGCGGCCTTTACGACTCGCGGACGAGGCGCTTCGCCTTGCCTTCGACGCGCGGCAGGCTGCCGATCTCGCATACTTCGACTTCCGGCGTGATGGTGATGCGGTACCTGATCGTCTCGATCAGGCAGTCGCGCGCGGCCGCGATGGCGCTCGCCGCGATGCCCTCGCGCGCCGGCTCGACGCGGATGCGCAGGTGCCGGCCGCTGCCGAGCGGCGGCACGACGAGCTGGTATTCCTGCGAGAACTCGTCCACCTGGTGCAGCAGGTCCTGCACCTGGGAGGGGAACACGTTGACGCCGGCGAAGTGGAACATGTCGTCGGAGCGGCCGAGCACGCCGCCGTCCAGGCGCAGCGACGTGCGGCCGCACGCGCACGGCGCGCGGTTGAAGCGCACCAGGTCGCGCGTGCGGTAGCGGATGAGCGGCACGCTCTCGCAGCACAGGTTCGTGAGAATCAGCTCGCCGACCTGTCCGTCGGCCACCGGTGCGAGCGTCTCGGGGTTCACCGCCTCGGCGAGGAACATGCCTTCGACGACGTGCGTTCCCTCGTGCGCCAGGCACTCGAAGCCGAAATTGCTGATCTCGGTGGAGCCGATGTCGTCGAAGCACTCGGCGCCCCACTGCGACTGGATCGCCTTCTTGGTCGACGGGATGGCCGCGCCGGGCTCGCCGGCGGCGATCACCTTGCGGATCGGCGACGCAGGCAGATCGACGCCATGCTTGCGCGCGGTCTCGGCGAGGTAAAGGAGGTAGGTGGGCGTGCCGCACACGGCGGTCGCGCCCCAGTCGAGCATCGCGCGCAGCCTGTCCTTCGAAGAGAGGCCGCCGCCGGGGATCACCATCAGCCCGGCTTTCTCCATCGCGCTCTGGAAGCCCCACCACGCGAGATAAAGGCCGTAGTTGAACGGCACGAACAGCACGTCGTCCTCGGTGAGGCCGTAGCCGCAGCGGAAGTGCGAGAACTGGCGGTAGTAGTTCTCGAACCAGTCGGTGCGGCTCACCATCATGCGCACGGGCTTCCCGGTGGTGCCGCTCGTCTGGAAGACGCGGATCGCCTCGCGCGGCGAGATGCAGGCGAAGTCGCCCCACGGCGGGTTCGCCGCCTGGCTCGCGCGCAGCTCCTCCTTGTCGGTGAACGGGATGCGCCGCACGTCGTCGAGCGTGCGCACCTCGTCGGCCCGGATGCCCGCGGCATCGAGCTTGCGCCGGTAGAACGGGCTGCGCTCGTGGACGTATTGCAGCCTCTCGCGCAGCAGCGCGAGCTGGAGCTGGAGGAGCTGCGGCTGCGCCATGCGCTCGACGCGCTCGTCGAAGTAGGTGATCGGCTGCGCGAACATGCTGTCGCGGGCGCTCATGCGATCTCCTTCGCCTTTTGGCGTTTTGCGTAGTCCAGGTCGCGCAACCCTTCGAGGATCTTTTCCGCGGAGAACGGCGTCGAGTGCAGGCGCACGCCGGTCGCGTCGTAGACCGCGTTGCCCATCGCGGCGAGCACGCCGGAGATCAGCCCTTCGCCGACCTCCTTGGTGCGGTACGGCTGGCCGACGCGGTATTGCTCGGTGATGACGTCGGCGTCTTCCGACTGCGCCATCTCATGGATGGTCGGCATGCGGTAGTCGAGCCAGTTGGGATTGAGCGTGTAGCCGTCCTTCATCAGCACTTCTTCCATGAAGGCGTGGCCGAGCGCCATCGAGATCTGCCCGTCGACCTGGCCCTTGACGAGCGCCGGGTTGATCGGGAAGCCGCAGTCGTGGACCGTGAGCGCCTTGACGAGCCGCGCCTCGCCGGTCTCGATGTCGACCTCCACTTCGGCGACCTGGGCGCTGAACGCGTAGTTCTCCGTCCAGCGTCCGCGCGTCGTGGCGAGGCTGGGGTGCGTCGGCTCGTCGCGCATCGTGCGCCAGAAGCCCTCGCCGATGATGGTGTCGCCGCGGCGCTTCGCCACGCTGTGCGCGACGACCTCGCGGTAGCTCATGCGCAGCTCCGGGTTGAGCCGGTGCGAGACCACCTTGTCCGCGGCGACGAGCTCGTCGGCGCGCACGCCCATCTTCTCCGCGGCCACCTGCAGCAGCTTCTCGCGCGCGTTGCCGGCGGCCTGGCGCGCGGCGTTGCCGGTCACGTACGTCATGCCGCTGATCCAGGCGCCGATATCCTGCGGCGTGGTGTCGGTATCGGAAGAGATGATCTTCACGTCGTCCATGCCGATGCCCAGCTCCTCGGCGACGATCTGCGAGATGACGGTCTCCGAGCCCTGGCCGATGTCGATGGCGCCGGTGAGCACGATCGCCGTGCCGTCGTCGTTCAGCTTCACGATCACGCCCGAGCCGTTCGGGTAGATGAGCGTTCCGCCCATGTAAGCGGAGACGCCGATGCCGATGCCGCGGCGGATCGATCCCTTCGGCGGCGCCTTGCGGTCGCGGCCGTACTTGGCAAGGAGGCCCGATTTCTCCGCGGCGACGCGGATGCATTCGCCGAGGTCGCCGCGATGCGTGTCGTCGCCGTTCGGCAGCTTCTCGTCCGGCCCGCGCGCGTTGCGTAGGCGAATGGTGATCGGGTCGATGCCGAGGTGCTCGGCAATCATGTCCATCTGCGACTCGATGGCGAAGCGCACCTTGGGCGCGCCATGGCCGCGCTGCGGCGCGCGCACCGTATTGTTGGTGTAGACCGAGAACCCCTCGTACTTCAGGTTGGGAATGCGGTAGGGGATCATGGTGAAGCCCCACGCGAGGAAGATCACCACCACGCCGCTGCCGCGGTAGCCGCCGGCGTTGTTGATCGCGCGGATGCGCTGCGCCACGATGGTGCCGTCGCGCTTCACGCCGGTCTTGATCTCGAGCGTGAGCGGCTGCGCGTGGCGGTACGCGGAGAAGATCTCCTCGCGGCTCGCGGTGATCTGCACCGGCC
>DATDCR010000529.1:0-4548 GCA_036524215.1 Burkholderiales bacterium | reverse complement strand
CGCATCGTGCTTGCGGACGTGGTCCTTGCCCCAGCTCGACTCGTAGATGTAGTCGCCGAGGAAGATCATCAGGTCGGGATCGTCGGCGACGATATGGCGGTAGGCGCCGTAGTAGCCCTGCTCGTATTGCTGGCACGAGCTGAAGGCGAAGCGCAGCCGCTCCGGCATGGCGTTCACCGGCGGAGCGGTTTGCGTGCGGCCGATGACGCTCGCCGCGTCCCCAGCGGTAAAGCGGTACCAGTAAGGGCGCTTTGATTCCAGGCCGGTCACATCGACGTGGACGGCGTGAGCCCACTCGGCGTCGGCGACGGTTTCGCCGGAAACAATGACCTGGCGCATCCGTTCGTCGGCGGCGACTTCCCACCGCACCGGGATCGAAAGCGGCCCGAAATCGCCGATGAGGCGCGTCCAGAGCACTACGCCGTCCGGCGTCGGATAGCCCGACGCCACGCCGAGCCGGAAAGGATCGTTTGCGAAACGCGGCTGGCCGAATGCGCTCGTCGCGGCGAGCGCTCCGACCGTTTGCAGGAAGCGGCGGCGCGAGAACATGCGAATAGAATAGTGTGCTTCTCTGCGAGGTAACGCATGATTCACTTTGTGGTGCACGAGGAGGGGGACGGTGTCGGCGTCGTCGTCGTGGAAGGCGTCAAAGCCGGCCAGCATCTCAACGGCTGGATCATGGAGGACGACAAGGACCTCGAGGTCGTCGCCAGGAACGACATCCCCATCGGTCACAAGGTCGCGCTGAAGGACTACCGCGAGGGCGATACGGTCATCAAGTACGGCGTGGACATCGGGCGGGTCGTGAAGCCCATCGCCAAGGGCGAGCACCTGCATATCCACAACCTGAAAACGAAGCGCTGGTAGCCATGGATCTCGCGAAAGCCACCTTCTGGGGATACAAGCGGCCGAACGGCCGCATCGGCGTGCGCAACCACGTCGTCATCCTTCCCGTCGACGACCTGTCGAACGCCGCTGCGCTCGCCGTGGAGAACAACATCAAGGGCACCATGGCGCTGCCGCATCCGTATGGCCGGCTACAGTTCGGCGCGGACCTCGACCTCCACTTCCGCACGCTGATCGGCACAGGCGCCAACCCGAACGTCGCGGCCGTGATCGTCATCTGCATCGAGGAGACCTGGGCGAAGAAAGTGGCTGACGGGATTGCCGCGACCGGCAAGCCCGTGGCGTGGTTCGGCATCGAGCAGCACGGCGACCACGACACCATCATGCGCGCGTCGAAGAAAGCCAGGGAGTTCGTGCAGTGGGCGAGCGAGCTGCGGCGCGAGGAACGGCCGCTCAAGGACCTGTGGGTGTCGACGAAGTGCGGCGAGTCGGATACGACTTCAGGCTGCGGCGCGAATCCGACCGTCGGCAACGCCTTCGACAAGCTCTATCCGCATGGCGTGACGCTGGTCTTCGGCGAGACCACCGAGCTCACGGGCGGCGAGCACCTCGTCGCCGCGCGCTGCCGCACCGAAGAGGTACGCAAGAAATTCCAGTTCATGTTCGACCGCTACCAGCAAGTCGTCGAGCGCCACAAGACGAGCGACCTCATGGACTCCCAGCCGACCAAGGGCAACATCGAAGGCGGCCTGACCACGATCGAGGAAAAGGCGCTCGGCAACATCCAGAAAATCGGCCGCAAGTGCATGGTCGACGGCGTGCTCGACAAGGCGGAGACGCCGAGCGGTCCGGGCCTTTGGTTCATGGATTCGTCCTCCGCGGCCGCCGAGATGGTGACGCTCGTCGCTGCAGCGGGGTACGTGGTCCATTTCTTCCCCACCGGCCAGGGCAACGTGATCGGCAATCCGATCCTGCCGGTGATCAAGCTGTGCGCCAACCCGCGCACGGTGCGCACGATGGCCGAGCACATCGACGTCGACGTGACGGGCTTGCTGCGCAAGGAGCTGACGCCCGACCAGGCCGGGGACAAGCTCCTCGACTGCATGTTTCGTACGGCGAACGGCCGCCTGACCGCCGCAGAGGCGCTCGGGCATCGCGAGTTCGTGCTGACGCGGCTCTACGAATCGGCATGAGGCTCGTCGTCCTCTTTCTCGCTCTCGCCGCGTTCGGCGCCAATGCGGCCGAAGTCGCCGGCGTGAAGCTCGACGACAAGGTCCAGGTCGAAGGCCGCGATCTCGTCCTCAACGGGGCCGGCCTGCGGAAGCGCTTCGTCTTCAATGTCTACGTGCTCGGCCTGTATCTGACCGAGAAGAAGACCGACGCGGCAGCCGTCCTCCAGCTCCCGGGTCCGAAGCGCGCGGCGATCCACATGCTGCGCGATGTCGGCGCCGAGCAGTTCACCGAGGCGCTCGTCGACGGGATGCGCGCCAACCACTCGGAGGCGGATTTCCGGGCGCTCGAGCCGCGCGTCAAGGAGCTTGCCGACCTCATGGCCGAGCTCAAGGAAGCGAAGAAAGGCATGAGCATCCTGCTCGACTGGACCGGCAAGGGAACGCAGCTCGTCGTGCAGGGCAAGCCTGCCGGCAAGCCGATCGCCGGCGAAGACTTCTATCGCGCCCTCCTTCGCATCTGGCTCGGCGACAAGCCGGTGCAGGCCGATCTCAAGCGGGCGCTCCTCGGCGAGTGAATTAGTTGGCGCTAGAATCGGCGGCCAATAGACCGATAAAACTCCATAGGAGGTCACGATGCAGCTCATCATCCGGGCGCTCGCGCTGTTCCTTTTTGCCGCGGTAGCGCATGCGCAGAACATCTCGATCGGCACCGGCGGCACCGGTGGCGTGTACTACCCGCTCGGCGGCGGCATGGCGGCCGTGCTCTCCAAATACGTGCCCGGAATTCAGGCCACGGCCGAAGTGACCGGCGGCTCGGTGGCGAACCTGCAGCTCATCGGCACCGGCAAGCCGTATCTCGGCATGACGATGGCCGATGCGACGCTGGACGCCTACAAGGGCGAAGACAAGTTCAAGGGCAAGCCCGTGCCGGTGCGCACGCTGCTCGTCATGTACCCGAACCGGATGCACGTGGTGACGATCGAGGGCACCGGCATCAACTCGATGAAGGACCTGAAGGGCAAGCGCGTATCGACCGGTTCCGGCGGCAGCGCGACCGAAGTGATGGCCTTCCGCGTGATCGAGGCGGCCGGCCTCGACAAGGACCGCGACATGAAGCGCGAGCGCCTGGGCGTGGCCGAATCGGTGAACGCGATCAAGGACCGCAAGATCGACGCCTTCTTCTGGGTCGGCGGCCTGCCGACCGCGGCGGTCACGGACCTCGCCAACACGCCGGGCGTGAAGATCAAGATGGTCGATCACGACGAGACGGTGGAGGCGATGAACAAGAAGCACGGCAACCTCTACGTGAAGGACGTCATCGCGAAGGACGTCTATCGCGGCATGGAGAAGGACAACCACATCGCCACCGTCAACAACCTTCTCGTCGCGCACCAGAACATGGACGACAAGACCGCCTACAACATCGTGAAGGCGGTGTTCGACCACAAGGACGACCTGGTCCGCACGCACAAGGAGGCGGAGAACATCAAGCTCGAGGGCCAGAAGAAGGACGCCTCGCCCATTCCCTGGCATCCGGGCGCCGCGAAGTATTTCGCCGAAAAAGGCATCAAGGTGCAGTAAGCCTTGCCGGCGAAGATCCCAAAAGGGGGTCAGAGCGATTTGATTGCTCTGGCCCCTTTTTTTAGAGGAAGCCCATGACGGAAGACGTCGCCCGGATTCATCAGCCCGACGCCGCGATCAGCGAGGAAGCGCTGAAGCGTGCGGAGGAGATGATCGAGCAGGAAGAGGGCGTCCACAACAAGTTCACCGGCGCCATGGCGCGCTTCATCACGCTCGTCGCCGTCGTGATGTCGCTCTTCCACCTCTATGCGTCGTACGAGATCGTGCGCACCGAGGTGCTGCGCGCCACGCACGTCGCCTTCGTGCTGTTTCTTTCCTACCTGATCTTCCCGGTGGCGCGGCGCTTCCGCCATCGCGTCATGCCGTGGGACTGGCTGCTCGCGCTGCTCGGCGTGGCGATGTGCGCCTACCTCGTCATGCAAGGCGACGAGTTCTTCGACCGATCGATCACGCCGAACGACTGGGATGTGTTCTTCGGCGTCGCGCTGATCCTGCTGGTGCTCGAAGCCATGCGGCGCTCGACCGGCTGGATCATGCCGGTGATCACCATCGCGTTCCTGCTTTATGCCTTCTTCGGGCCCTATCTGCCGGCGCCGTGGACGCACAAGGGCTACGAGATCCCGCGCCTCATCGGCCACATGTACATGACGCTCGAGGGCATCTTCGGCGTCGCGGTCGACGTGTCGTCGTCGCTCATCATCCTGTTCACCATCTACGGCGCCTTCCTGCAGTATTCCGGCGCCGGCAAGTTCTACATCGACTTCTCTTTCGCCGCGATGGGCGGCAAGCCCACCGGGGCGGGGCGCACGGTCGTGCTGGCTTCGTTCCTGCTCGGCGGACCGTCGGGCTCCGGTGTGGCGACCACCGTGACGCTCGGCTCGGTCGCGTACCCGATGCTCGCCAAGGTGGGCTACGGCAAGGACGCGGCGGGCGGGCTCCTTTCCGCCGG
>DATDCR010000528.1:0-3113 GCA_036524215.1 Burkholderiales bacterium | reverse complement strand
CGGCGGGCAGCCCCTCGCAGGCGTCTGGAATCGCAAAAACCATTGTATCCGGGAGGTATTCGCCTCCGAGCGCCTTCGCCCAATCCCGCAGGCCAGGCGGCCGACCCCGCAGGATGACGGTGTTCGCCGGCCGCAGCTGCTCTCGCAGCGCGATCCCCAAGGCCGCGAAACCACCCGGGCGCTCGCGCATCACAGGATAGAACAACGACAAGGTCCGCTGCGCCGTCGTTCCGTATCGCGCCTCTCCGGTCATCATGGCGAGCCGATTGAGCGCCCAGGCGGCGACGCCGTTGCCCGATGGCGTCGCATTGTCATGCCCCGGCTTGGGCCGGTGGAAAAGCCGTTCGTGGCTCTTACCGGTGAAGAAGAAGCCGCCGAGCGACGCATCCTCGAATTCCTCGACCAGGACATCGGCGAGCTGGCTGGCAAAACGAAGCTCGTCGAGCGAGAACTCGGCCTCCAGTAGCTCGAGCAGCGCGGCGAGGAGAAACGCGTAGTCGTCGAGGTAAGCGTTGAGGTGCGCGCGGCCATCCTTGTAGGTGGCGAGCAGCCGACCCTCCTCCCACATGTGGCTGCGGATGAAGCCAAGGGCGCGCCGGGCGGAAGCGACCCATGCCGGGCGATCGAACACGCGGCCTGCGTGCGCCATGCCGCGAATCGCAAGCGCGTTCCAAGAAACGAGGATCTTGTCGTCCCGACCCGGATGCACGCGCCTTTCGCGTGCCGCGAACAACTTATGGCGTGCGCCCTCGACGAGGCTCGCCTGTTGGGCCGCTACCGGCGCCGCCAGGCGCAGATGCCAATGTTTGCCTTCGAAATTCGGCGCCCCGTCCAGGCCGAAAGCCGGCGCGAAAGCGGCGTACTCCTCTGGGGAAAGGGCGGCTTGCACCTCGTCGCGGTCCCAGACATAGAACTTGCCCTCGACGTGCTCGCTATCGGCGTCCAGGGACGAGTAATAGCCCCCTTCGGGAGATTGCATCTCGCGCATCAGCCAACCGGCGGTCTCTTCCGCGCAGCGCGCGAAGACTGGCTTGCGGCTCAATAGCCACGCATCGGCCAGCAAGCCGAGCAAGGGGCCGTTGTCGTAGAGCATCTTCTCGAAATGGGGGATCGTCCAATGCGCATCGACGCTGTAGCGGCTGAAGCCGCCGCCGAGCTGATCGTAGATACCGCCTTGGCACATGCGCTCGAGGGTCAGGAGCGCCATATCGGCCGCACCGGCGCGCAGGCACAGCTCGAGATCGCTGGGATGGGGAAACTTCGGCGCGCCGCCGAACCCGCCGTGCATCGCGTCGAAGTTGGCGCGCAAGTTGTCGAGCATGTCCCGCACCACATCGGCGGAGAAATCCGCGGCCGGGGCTGCCACGGTCGGCAACAGACCACCGAAGGCGCCGAGGACCTCCGCATTCTGCGCTTCGATCTCATTGCGCTTCTCCGCCCAGACCGCGGCGATCCGCTCGCAGAGCTGCGCGAAGCCCGGCAAACCGTAGCGCGGCTCCTTCGGAAAATACGTGCCGCCAAAGAAAGGCGTGCCCTCCGGCGAGAGGAACATCGTCAGCGGCCAGCCGCCCGGACGCTGGGCAAGCATCTGGTGCGCCGTCTGATAGATCTGGTCCAGGTCGGGCCGCTCCTCGCGGTCGACTTTCACGTTGACGAAAAGCCGGTTCATGACCGCCGCGACGGCCGCATCCTCGAAGCTCTCGCGTGCCATGACATGGCACCAGTGGCAGGCTGAATAGCCGATCGAGAGCAGGATCGGCTTCTGTTCCCGCCTCGCCCGCTCGAGCGCTTCCGGCCCCCACGCGTGCCAGTCGACGGGGTTATCGGCATGCTGGAGAAGGTAAGGCGACGTTTCCCGGGCGAGGCGATTGGGCATGCGGACCTGAAAAGCAAAACCCCCGCCAGGAGCGGGGGTCTCGAGACAGCGAAGGCGCTTTAGCGAATCGGCCGCGTGAACGGAAAGATCTTCGTCAGGCCGAGAATATCCGTGAGGAGCAGGATGATGAAGACGAGGACGATGGCGCCGATGATGCCGTCGCCGCCCGCCGGCAATGCATCGATCTTCGAGGCGAGCTGCGAGACCTCGTCATCGGTCAACGCTGCCACGCGTGCCTTCACATCGTCGACCTTGACGCCGAACGACTGCAGCTTCGCCTGGACATCGGCTCGCTCGAGCAGGCGGTTCACCTGCTCGCGCTGGGCGCCCCCCAGAGCCGAATCGGTAGCGAGCATCGCCGCTTGCGACGGCAGCGGCAGGGCGATGCAGATCACGAGAATGCTGGCGATGAATCGGCGAATCGTGGCGATCATGTCGAGCTCCGAAAGATGGGTTGTGGAAGGCAAGGCCAGAAGCGCGGCGGAGCTTAACATTTGTGCCGATGAGCGACTACCGGCCGCAGGACGTGCTCGATTTCTGGTTCGGCGCGGGCGCCGACTACGGCAAACGGCACAAGCACTGGTTCGAAAAGGATGCCGCGTTCGACGCGCAAGTGACGCGCGCCTTCCGCCCCCTGTATGACGAGCTGTGCGCGCAAGAGCGTTGGCGCGACCCGGCCAAGGACTGCCTCGCGCGCATCCTCGTCCTCGATCAGTTTCCGCGCCACATGTTCCGCGGCAAGGCGCAGGCGTTCGCCGCCGATCGGCTCGCCCTGCAGGCGGCGCGGCATGCCGTCGAGCGCGGCTACGACGGCGGCTTGCTTCCGGTAGAACGCCTTTTTGTCTATCTTCCGTTCGAGCACAGCGAAGCGCTGGAAGATCAAATGCGCGCGTGCGAATTGACGGCACCCCTCGCCGCGTTTGCGGAAACCTTCGATGCGCACCGGTACGCGATCGCGCATCGCGACATCATCCAGCGATTCGGGCGCTTCCCGCACCGCAACGCCGCGCTTGGGCGCGCGAGCACGGCAGAGGAACTCGCATTCCTCGAGCAGCCCGGCTCAAGCTTCTGAATCGGTGATCGCGCCGCGCGAGGCCGTCGAGACGAGCTTCATGTACTTCGCCATCAGCCCGCGCGTGTACCGCGGCTTGGGCGCCTTCCATTGTTTGCGGCGCCTCGCCAGCTCCTTGGCGGGCACGTTGAGCTGGATCAGCTGTTTCTTCGCATCGATGGTGAT
>DATDCR010000527.1:0-3469 GCA_036524215.1 Burkholderiales bacterium | reverse complement strand
ACCAAGAAGCTCTGGCCGGCCTGGCGCGCGCAAGGCGCGGAGCTTGAGCAGGCGAAGCGCGACGCCACGCTCCTCTGGCTCAAAGCCCAGGAGGATGCCGGCCTGGACATCGTCACCGACGGCGAGCAGTCGCGCCAGCACTTCGTGCACGGCTTCCTCGAGTTCGTCGAGGGCATCGATTTCTTGCGCAAGGTGAAGATGGGCATCCGCGACAATCGCTACGAAGCGATGGTCCCGGTGGTCACCGGGCCGTTGCGGCTGAAAGGCCGGGTCCACCAGGCCGAAGCACGACTCGCCCGGGCGCATACGAAGCGCCAACTGAAGATCACGATGCCGGGTCCGATGACCATCGTCGACACGATCGCCGACGAGCACTATGGCGACAAGGTGAAGCTCGCGATGGCCTTCGCCGATCTGCTGAACGAAGAGGCGCGCGCGCTCGTCAAGGACGGCGTCGACGTGATCCAGTTCGACGAGCCCGCCTTCAACGTCTACATGGCGGAGGTCAAGCGCTGGGGCATCGATGCGCTGCATCGCGCGATCAAGGGCGTGAAGTGCAAGACCTGCGTGCACATCTGCTACGGCTACGGCATCAAGGCGAACATCGACTGGAAGAACACGCTCGGCGGCGAGTGGCGGCAGTACGAGGAGATCTTTCCGGCGCTCGCGAAAAGCCGCGTCGACCAGGTCTCGCTCGAGTGCATCCACTCGAAGGTGCCGATCGAATTGCTGAGGCTTCTCAAGGGCAAGGACGTGCTGATCGGCGTGATCGACGTGGCGAGCGACAAGGTCGAAACGCCGCGCGAAGTCGCCGACACGATCAGGCGTGCCTTAAAATACGTGCCGGCGAAGCACCTGTATCCCTGCACCAACTGCGGCATGGCGCCGATGGATCGCGACATTGCCGTGCGCAAGCTGGAAGCGCTGGTTGCCGGCACCGCGCTCGCCAGAAAGAAAACGAAATAACCGCCACAGCAACGCTTGCCCCGCGCGGCATGGTCACATGCCCGCATGCCCTCGCTTCGGAAGCCGGCGTCGACGTGCTTCGCGCGGGCGGCTCGGCCGTCGACGCCGCGATCGCCGCCGCCACCACGCTCGGCGTCGTGTATCCGCACATGTGCGGCATCGGCGGCGATGCCTTCTGGCTGATCTACGACAGTGCCGCGCACAAGGTCCAGTACCTGGCCGGCGGCGGGCGTGCTGCCGCGTCGGCGACGCTCGACCGGTTCAAGGGGCATAGCGAGATCCCTTTCCGCGGCATCCTGCCGGCGACGCTCACCACGCCGGGATCGGTGGCGAGCTTCTGCGAGGCGCATGCGCGCTTCGGCAAGCTGCCGCTCGCCCGCGACCTGGAAAGCGCCATCTATTACGCGCGCGACGGCTTTCCGGTCACCGCGAAGCTCTCGCGCTGGATCGCCGAGACGGCGGCCGAGCTCGATGACGCATCGAAAGCGATCTTCCTCGCCGACAAGAAGAAGCTGCGCAACCCGAACCTCGCGCGCACGCTGGAGGCCATCGCCCATCAGGGGCGCGCCGGCTTTTACGAGGGCGAGGTCGCCGCGAGCCTCGCCCGCTTTGCCAAGGAAAGTGGCGGATTTTTCACCCAATCTGATTTCGATGCACAGCGATCCACCTGGGGCGAGCCGATCCGCGGCACCTATCGGGACGTGACGATCTACGAGACACCTGCGCCGACGCAGGGCTTCACGGTGCTCGAGATGCTGAACCTCGTCGAGCCGCTCGAGCTCGCCAACAAATCATTCCTCGGCGCAGACCACGTGCACCTGCTCGTGCAGGCGAAGCAGATCGCCTACCACGACCGCGATCGCTGGCTGGCCGACCCGCTCTTCGCCGGCGTCCCGGTGGACCGCCTCACATCGAAGTCCTACGCAAATGAAAGGCGGGGACTCATCGACCCGAAGCGCGCGCTCCCCTGGGACAAGGTGCCTTCGGAAGGCAGCCTGAAGGGCGATACGGTGTATATCGCCGCCGTCGACGCGCAGGGCAACGCGGCGTCGCTGATCTTCAGCCTGTATGGCGTCTTCGGCTCCGGTGTCACCTGTGGGCCAGCCTGCGTCGTGCTGCAGAACCGCGGTGCGTACTTCAGCCTCGATCCCGCGCATCCGAACAGACTGGAGCCGGGCAAGGTGCCGCTGCATACGCTGATCGCCTCGCTCGCCTTCAGGAACGACAAGCTCTGGGCAGCGCTGGGCTGCATGGGCGCCGACGGCCAGCCGCAGATCCACCTGCAGGCCTACGTCGCCATGATCGACTTCGGCCGCGACATCCAGCAAGCGGTCGGCGGCCCGCGCTGGCTCTCCGGGCGCTTCGCGCTCGGTGAAGCGCGCGACACGCTGCACATCGAGGCGCGCTTCCCGAAGGAGACGATCGACGAGCTCGCGCGCCGCGGCCATCCGCTCGACCGCTGGGGCGAGTGGAACGAGCTGGCCGGGCACGCGCACGGCATCACCATCGATCCTCAGACCGGCATGCGCATGGGCGGCTTCGACCCGCGCAGCGATGGCGCCGCGATCGGCTACTGATGCTGGAATTCCTGGCTGAACAAAGAGTCCAGGAAGCGATCGCCCGCGGCGAGCTCGACGACCTGCCGGGGGCCGGCCGCCCGCTCGATCTACAGGACGATGCGCTGATCCCGGAGGATCTGCGCCTCGCCTATCGCATCCTCAAGAACGCGGGCTACGTGCCGCCGGAGGTGCAGGCGCTGAACGAGATCGCCCACCTTGAGCGATTCATCGCGCAATCAGACGTCGATGCAACTGCGAGAGCGAAGGCAGTCAGGAAGCTGGCGCTGCTCAAGACCGGCGTCGAGCACACGTACTACAGCCGCATCGTCGAAAAGCTCGCGCGCTAGGCGAGCGTCCGGCTATTTCTTATCGTAGGCGGCGATCGCCTTTTTCAGCTCGTCGTATTCGCTGCAGCCGAAGAAGCAGATCTTGTCGAGCGCGCCCAGGTGCTCCTTCGCCTTGGCGACATTGCCCACCATCAGGTAAGCCTCGCCGAGGTACTCGTGCGCGCCGCGGTGCTTCGGGTCGATGCGCAAGGCCTCGTTGTAGTGCTTGAACACCTGGTCCATGTCCTGCGTGCCGCCCTTGCGCAGCGAGTAGGCGTACAGGCTGTGATAGTCGGCATTGTTCGGCTCGCGGCTGACGGCATCGCGCATCAGGCTGGCGGCGGCCTTCCAGTCCTGCCTGTCGCTCGCCGCGCGGTAGCGCTCGATGGTCGGATCGCTGTTGGCGGCGGACGATGGCGTGTCCGCTGCGAATGCCGCATTGGCGTAAAGGAGCAGCGCTAAGATGGTGGCGATGAATCCTGGGCTCACGGTGCCCTCCCTGTGAAGATGCGCATGGTACTGCTTGCCTGCGCGCTAACACTCGCCGCGGGCTCCGCATTCCCGCAGGCGCCAAAATCGCGCGAGCAAGCGCTCGCCGCGCTGAAGAGCCCCGAAACG
>DATDCR010000526.1:0-10362 GCA_036524215.1 Burkholderiales bacterium | reverse complement strand
TGGCCGAGGGCGGGCGGCAATACCGCAAGCACCTGCGCAGCGTCCGGGGGCCGGGGGCGTTGCCGCAGTACGTCACCGTGCTGGACGAGCAGGCCCAGGCCACGTTCGTGGTCGACCGCGTGCTCGAGGCACGCGAGCGCGGCATCGACCTGCGGCGCCAGGCCGTGCTGTTCCGCAACGCCGACCACAGCGACGTACTGGAGCTGGAACTCATGCGCCGCAACGTGCCGTTCGTGAAGTACGGCGGCCTCAAGTTCCTCGAGGCGGCGCACGTCAAGGACCTGCTGGCGGTGCTGCGCTGGGCGGACAACCCGAAGAACCGCATCGCGGCTTTCCGCGCGCTGCAGCTTCTGCCCGGCGTGGGGCCGGCGAGCGCGCAGCACGCCTACACGCGTTTCGAAATTGGCGGTTGGGAAGGCATTTCCAGCGTGGACGCGGCCCTTGCCGGGCTACTCCAGGCCTTGGCAGCGCCCGAATCCCCATGGGCGGGGCAGGTCACGCGCGTGCGGGAATGGTACGAACCGCATCTCGAGCGCCTCTATGAGCAGGCGCAGGTGCGCGCCGGTGATCTCGCGCAGCTCGAGCGCCTCGCCGTGAACTTCAAGACGCGCGAGGCGTTCCTCACCGAGCTGACCCTCGATCCGCCCGCCGCCACGGGCGATCTCTCGGGCGAGCCGTACCTCGACGAGGACTATCTGATCCTCTCCACCGTGCATTCGGCCAAAGGCCAGGAATGGGACGCGGTGTACGTCCTCAACGTCGCCGACGGCAGCTTCCCTTCCGAGTTCGCCACCGGCAGCGCCGAGCTGATCGAGGAGGAAAAGCGCCTCCTCTACGTGGCGATGACGCGCGCGAAGCGCGAGCTCGATCTGATCGCGCCGCTCAAGTACTACGTCACGCAGCAGTCGCGCATGGGCGATCGCCATGTGTATGGCGCGAGGAGCCGCTTTCTCACGAGGCGCGTGATGGCCTGTCTCGAGGAGCGCGTCTGGGAAGAAACGCCGGCCGTGGACGTGGCCGCAGGGCTGCGCGCCATGTGGTGATTCCGACCAGTGGACGCGCCCCGACAAATATTTTTTTCCGCGCCGCCGCGTAGTCGATCCCGCTTGTAGTCGCAGCCTCGCGACGGCTGCGCTATCTCCCTGATCCGAAAGCCGGGTTTCGCGCCTGTCGGGGTCGCCCGACGGCAACTACAACGACGTTACAGTCGAATTTTCAGTCTTCCCCGTTGTCGTATTCCTCGCTACAGTGCTTCTCGTTCTAGCGACATAGACGAGGGAGGCGTAGTTCATGGGAGGACGAGGAATCGCGTGGGGGTTCGCGCTGATCGGCGCGGTGCTCCCCGGCATCGTCGCCGCTCCGGCGCCGGCGCAAGCGCAGGTCCAACAAGAAGCCGATCATTCCTATTACGGCCCGCGGCTGATCGAAGAGAAGGTGCGCGTTGCCGGCCCCGGCGGCCGGATGCTCGCCGTGACGATCCTGCGGCCCGATGCGCAGGGGCCGTTCGGCGCCGTGGTGCTGAACCATGGCGTCTCGGCGTCCGCGCGCGAGCGCGCGCGTGAATCTTCCGATCTCCTGATCAACGCCGCGGCGGTGTTCGCGCGCCGCGGTTACGTGGTGGTGATGCCGCTGCGTCGCGGCTTCGGCGCCACCGGCGGCGAGATGGCCGAGGATCCGGGCTCGTGCAGCAATCCCGATTACATGACCGCCGAGGCGAATGCGGCCGACGACGTGATGGCGGCGTACGACTATGCGCGCACGCTGCCTTATGTCGACGGCTCGCGCATGATGCTCGCCGGCCAGTCGGCGGGCGGCATGGTGGCGCTCTATACCGCCGGCACGCGCCGTCCGCAGGGCCTCACCGCCGTGCTCGCCTTCGCGGCCGGCCGCGGCGGCGATCCGGATATCAATCCCGGGGTGCCCTGCGCGGTCGAGCCGGTGGCGCGCGTGTTCGACACGATCGGCAAGAACATCCACGTCCCGGTGCTGATGCACTACGCCGAGAACGATCTGTTCTTCAGCCCGAAGATCTCGCGCGGCTGGTACGAGCGCCTGAGCGCCGGCGACCCGGGCGCGGAATACGCGCTGCAGCCTTCGTTCGGCAAGGATGGCCACTATGTCTTCGGCGACACGCTGGGCGTGCGCTACTGGCTGCCGACCGTCGAGGCGTTCCTCAATCGCCACAGCATCGCCTTCGCGCGGCTCGACTCCGCCGATCCGGAGCGCCAGCCGCTGCTCGCGCTCGAGCGCGTGCCGAACATCAAGAGCGACGCCTGCAAAGGCCTGTACCGCGCCTTCCTCGAGTCGCCTGGCCCGCGCGCCTACGCGGTGAGCGACGACGGCCGCTGCGGTTTCGCCGGCGGCCTGCAGGACGCGCGCGACGTGGCGATGAAGCAATGCGGCAACGTTGCCAAGGGCGGTTGCTCGCTCTATGCAGTCGACGACGCCGTGATCTGGAAGGACAGCATCGCGGGCCAAGGCAGCGCGACCGCCTCGGCCGCGTCATCCGCAGCGCGGTAATGCACTTCTCGATCGTGCACGAGCAGGCGAGCGACGGGCGCTGGCGCGCCCAGGTGGCCGAATTTCCGCAGCTCGTCGCTTACGGCTCGACCAGGGAAGAAGCGACCGAGAAGGCCGAAGTGCTTGCCCTTCTCGCGCTCGCCGAAAAGAGATTCCGCCTGGCTCGCGGCTGAAAACGAAAACCCCGCCGAGGCGGGGTTTTTTGGTTTACACGGGGACGGGCTCCGCATCCCTGTCCGGCACCGGCTCCTTGGGCTTCTGCTCCTTTGCCCGCCGGTCTTCGAACTCGTACCACACGGGCACCCCCTCCATTCGAGCGACTATGCTTAGCGCCGTGGATGACAAAGAGAACCTGCTGCGCGAGGACCGCAGGTTGCTGGGGCGGCTGCTCGGCGAGGTGATCCGCGACCAGGCGGGAGCGCAGGCGCTCGAGCGCATCGAGCGCATCCGTCAGTCAGCGGTCGCTTTCCGCAAGGAGAACGCGAGCAAAGCGGAGCTCGAGCGGCTGCTAAACGAGCTGGACCTGCCGCAGACGATGGACGTGGTGCGGGCCTTCAGCTTCTTCTCGCATCTGCTCAACATCGCGGAAGACGAGCAGCAGCACCGCCGGCGGCGCGCGCACGCGCAGGCCGGCTCACCCAGGCGGCCGGGAAGCCTTTCGTACGCGCTGGACCAGATCCAGGGGATGGGCTTCGACGAGCTGCTGCAGTGGTGCCGGAAGGTCCAGGTCAGCCCCGTGCTCACGGCGCACCCGACCGAGGTGCAGCGCCAGAGCATCCTCGAGTGCGAGCGCGAAATCGCCCGGCTTCTCGCCTGCCCGCGCACGGCGCAGCGCGACGAGGCCATCCACGCCGAGGTGCTGCGGCTTTGGCTCACCTCGATGCTCCGGCGCGCCAAGCTCGAGGTCGCCGACGAGATCACGAACGGCATCAACTATTTCCGGCTCACCTTCCTCACCGAGCTGCCGCGCCTTTACGACGAGTTCGAGCACGCGCTGAAGGAGCGCTTCGCGCTGGACGAGGCGCCCTGGCTGCCTCCCTTCCTCACCATCGGCAGCTGGATCGGCGGCGACCGAGACGGCAATCCGAACGTCGACGCCGGCGTGCTGCGCACGGCGCAGATACTGCACGCGCGGCTTCTCTTCGCGCATTACCTGGAGGAAGCGAACCTGCTGGGACGCGAGCTCGGCATCTCGGAGCGCCTCGGCGAGCTCGCGCCGGAAGTCCGTGCGCTCGCCGAGCGCTCGCAGGACCGATCGCCGCATCGCCAGTACGAGCCTTACCGCCGCGCGATCAGCGGCATCTATGCGCGCCTCGCCGCGACCTCCGAGGCCCTCGCCGCTCACGCCGCGAGCCCGCCGCCCCTGGCGAAGGGAATGCCGTACGCGAGCGCCGAGGAATTCGCGGCCGAGCTCGCCACGATCTCGAAGGGGCTTTCCAGGCAGGGCGCGGCGCTGCTCGCGAAGGGCAGGCTGCGGCAGCTCGAGCGCAAGGTGGCGATCTTCGGCTTCCATCTCGCGCCGCTCGACCTGCGCCAGAGCGCCGACGTGCACGAGGCAACGGTGAACGAGCTGCTCGAGCGCGCCGGGGTGACCGGCTACGCGCAGCTCGACGAGGCGGCGAAGGTCGCGATCCTCGCGAAGGAGCTGGCGAGCCCGCGGCTGCTGCGTTCCCCCTACCTCGACTACTCGCCTCTGGTGCAGAAGGAGCTCGGTATCCTCGATGCAGCCTTCGAAGGCCGGCGCCGTTACGGGGCGCGCTCGATCCCGCGCTACGTCATCTCGCACTGCGATGCGGTGTCCGACCTGCTCGAGGTCGGCCTGCTCTTGCGCGAGGCGGGGCTCCTCAAGCCCGGCGCGGCGGCACCGCTCGAGATCGACATCGTGCCGCTCTTCGAGTCGATCGCCGACCTCGCGCACTGCGGCGAGGTCATGCGCCGGGCGCTCGAGCTGCCGCTGTACCGCGGCTGGATTGCCGGGCGCGGCAACGAGCAGGAAGTGATGCTCGGCTATTCGGACAGCAACAAGGACGGCGGCTACGTGACGTCCAACTGGGCGCTCTACAAGGCCGCCGAGGCGCTGCTCGCCGTGTGCCGGCCGCGCGGGGTGCGGCTCAAGCTTTTCCACGGCCGCGGCGGCACCATCGGCCGCGGCGGCGGGCCGAGCTACGAGGCGGTGCTCGCGCTGCCGCCGGGAACGGTGGATGGCGCGCTGCGCCTCACGGAGCAGGGCGAGGTCATCGCGAGCAAGTACGCCGATCCGGAAGCGGGACGGCGCAACCTCGAGACGCTCGCTGCGGCCACCCTCGAGGCGAGCCTCGCGCAGCGCGCGCAGGCCGAGCGGCATCCGCGCCATGTCGAGATCATGGAAGCGCTCTCGGCGGCGGCCCTGGCCGCCTACCGCGCGCTCGTGCGCGAGACGCCGGGGTTCATCGACTATTGGCAGCACTCCACGCCCATCGCGGAGATCGCCGAGCTCAACATCGGCAGCCGCCCGGCGTCGAGGAGCGCCACGCAGAGCGTCGAGGACATCCGCGCCATCCCCTGGGTGTTCAGCTGGAGCCAGTCGCGCATCATGCTGCCCGGCTGGTACGGCTTCGGCGCGGGCGTGGAGAGCTGGCTCGAGTCGGGCAAGGGCAGGCTCGCCGAGCTGCGCGAGATGTACGCCGCGTGGCCCTTCTTCCGCGCCGTGCTCTCCAACCTCGACATGGTGCTGGCGAAGACCGATCTCGCCATCGCCTCGCGCTATGCGGAGCTCGTGCCGGACGCGCACCTGCGCGCCGAGGTGTTCGGGCGCATCGAGGCCGAATGGCATCGCAGCCGGCGCTGGCTCGCCGAGATCACCGAGCGCGCCGAGCTCCTCGCCGACAATCCGACGCTCGCTCGATCGATTCGCAACCGCTTCCCGTACCTCGACCCGCTCAACCACCTGCAGGTCGAGCTGCTGCGCCGCCATCGCGCCGAGCATGGCGACGAGCAGCTGCTGCGCGCCATCCACCTCACCATCAACGGCGTCGCCGCCGGTCTCAGGAACAGTGGCTGACTACCGCGCGCAGGCCCTCAAGATCCTCCCGCACGTGTGCGCTCGCTGCGCGCGCGAATTCGCCGGACGGCGGCTGCGCGAGCTGACCGTGCACCACAAGGACGGCAATCACGACAACAATCCGCCCGACGGCTCGAACTGGGAGCTGCTTTGCGTCTACTGCCACGAGAATGAGCACGCCCGCATCGTCGACTCGCAGGCCGGCGGCAAGGCGAAGCAGCCCGAGCCCGAGCCGGCCAAGCACCGGCCGCTCGCCGACCTCGCCAAGCTGCTGAAGAAGAGTTAGTGCCCTGACCCCGAATTAGTTAGTGCCCTGACCCCGAATTACGCCTTCAGCTGCGGCATCACTTCGCGGCTGAAGAGCTCGAGCGAGCGCAGGGCGTGCTCGGGGGCGAGGTCGCCGAAGGAGAAGACGCACAGCAGGTAATTCGCGCCCGTGAGCTCGAGCATCTGGCGCAGCTTGTCGAGCGCCGTGCGCGGCGAGCCCGTGACGAGGAGGTGCGTCGAGTCCTCGGCATAGGGATCGAGCTTGTGCACCGGCGCGCGGCCGGCCTTCTTCGTCAGGTGATTGATATGCTCGGCCCATTGCTGGTAGGCGGCGAGGCCGAGCCGCTCGGCTTCGGCCTCGTCGTCCGCGATCACCAGATGCTGCGTCTTCGCGAGGTACGGCGTGGCGACGTGCGCGTTGTGGCGGCCGGCATCACCGCGGTGCTGCTCCCATAGCTCGCGATAGCGCTCGAAGTGCGGCTTGCAGTCGCCGAGCTTGCCGAGGAACGCGGTGTGATAGCCGTGCCGGGCGGTGAACTCGATCGACTCCTTGTTCGAGCTGGGAAACCACAGCGGCGGGTAGGGCCGCTGCAGCGGCTTGTTGTAGAGCTCGACGTCGCGGTAGTGGTAGTGCCTGCCCGCGTAGTTGAGCACCGGGCCGCGGCAGGCTTCGAAAAAGACCTCCAGCGTCTCGCGGTAGCGCTCGCGCGATTGCTCGATGTCCTGCATGCCGAAGATCTGCGACTCGATCGGCGACACGCCGCGGCCGACGCCGAGCTCGAGCCGCCCCATCGAGAGCTGGTCGAGCATGCAGACCTCGTTATAGAAGCGATAGGCGTCGTACCAGGGCAGGCAGAACGTGAGGCCGCCCAGGCGCAGGCGCTTCGTGCGCTGGATCATCGCCGAGAGCAGCACGCTCGGGCTCGCATCGATCGAGAGCGGCGTGCCCTGGTGCTCGGCGAGGAGGTAGCTGTGCAGCCCCGCCTGGTCCGCGGCTTCCGCCATCTCGAGCTTGTGCGCATAGACCTCGGCCGGTGCGCGCGTCCCCGACGCCTCGACCCAGTCGAAGAGGCCGAAGTGCAGCGTTTCCTTCATTGCCATATCCTGCGTGCCAGCTCGACGACGAGCTCGAGCTTTCTCTTCTGGTCGTCTTCGCTCACCAGGTTGCCGCTCACGTCGGAGCCGAACCCGCACTGCGGGCTGACGGCCAGGCGCTCGAGCGGGACGTACTTCGCCGCCTCATCGACGCGCCGGGCGAGCTCCTCGATGGGCTCCAGCCCGGCAAGCTTGGTGCTGACGAGGCCGAGCACCACCACCTTGTCCTTCGGCACGTAGCGCAAAGGCGCGAAGCTGCCGGCGCGCGGACTGTCGTATTCGAGCAGGAAGCGCTGGTACGGCAGCTCGTTGAACAGCCGTTCCGCGATGGCGTCGTAGCTGCCTTCGCGGTGCCACATGCTGCGCTGGTTGCCGCGGCACAGATGGATGCCGAAGGTCACGCCCGGGAAGCCTTCGATCAGCTTCGCGTTCGCGCGCAGCGACCGGGACAGATTCTCCATCGGATCCTCGCCGCGCTTGCGCATGGCGGCGAGCGAAGGCTCGTCGACATACGCCGTGTAGCCCGGCTCGTCGATGTGGACGTAGGGGCAGCCCGCGGCGACGAGCTCGGCGATCATGCCGCGCTGGATCGCGACGACGTCGTCGAGAAAGGCGTCGACCGTGGGATAGACCGCCTTCGAGGCCGCCTGGTCGAAGCGCTGCATGATGCGGTCGGGGCCGACGAGCGACACCTTGAGCGGTTTCCTCGCGAACGCGACCGCACGGCGATACTCGTCCAGCGGCACGTTTCTTTTCAGCTGCAGCCGCTGCACGACCGGACGACGGTGCACCACCGGGGTTCCAGGGCCGGCGAGATCTGGAATGTCCCAGCGCGCGAGCGCTTTGCCGCCCGCCGCGCGCTGCTGGTGCGTGGCCACGGTCTCGGCCGCGGTTTCATAGCCGCTCACCGCCAGGCCGAAGCTGTCCTGGAAGTTGAGCCGCCCGACCTCGCCGTCGCTGACCACGTCGAGGCCGATCGCTTCCTGGAGCGCAAGGTGCCGCTTCACGCAGTCGAGCTCGATCGCTGCAAAATCGTCGCCTGACAGCTCGCCGCGCTCGAGCTTCAGTCGCGCGGCCTTCCACTGCGCCGGCCGCAGCAGGCTGCCGACGACGTCGGTGCGGATCCGGTCAATCCTGCCGGACACCGGCCGCTTTCACCGCTTGCGCGTAGCTCTCCATTTCGCCCCTCACGAAGCGCGCGTAGCTCTCCGTGCCGTCTTCGCGCAGCTCCATGCCGAGGTTCGCCATGCGCTCGGCGATGTCGGGCTCGCGAATGACCCTGGCCACCGTGCGCTGCAGGCGCGCGACGATCTCGCGCGACAGCCCGGCCGGCGCCTGCAGGCCGATGACGGTGGCGATGTCGAAGTCGGCGAAGCCCTGCTCGATGGCGGTCGGCACTTCGGGCAGGCTCGGCGAGCGCTTTGCCGTGCTGATGGCGTACACGCGCAGCTTGCCGGAGCGGATATGCGGGGCGACGTTGGGGATGCCCGACCAGCCCGATTGCACTTCGCCCGCGAGAAGCGCGGCGACGAGGGCGCTGCCCCCTTTGTAAGGCACGTGCAGCATCTGCAGTCCGGCGCGCGAGGCGAACACCGCCATCGTCAGGTGATGCACGGAGCCGTTGCCCGCCGAGCCATAGCTCATCTCGCCGGGCTTCGCCTTGGCGAGCGCGACGAAATCCTGCAGCGTCCTGGCAGGCACGCTCGGATTGGCGACCAGCACGGTCGGCACGGCAGCGAGCGCCGTGACGAGCGTGAAGTCGCGCAGCGGCTGGTAGGTGAGCCTGGCGTTCAGCGCCGGATTGATCGCCAGCGCCCCCGAATCGCCGAGCATGAGGACGTGGCCATCGTTCGGCGCGCGCGCCAGCTGCTCGGCGGCGACCACGCCGCCCGCGCCGGGCACGTTCTCGACGATGAAGGGACGCCCGAAGGCTTCGGTGAGCTTCGCGGCGAGCAACCGTGCGAGCACATCCGGATTGCCGCCGGGCGCGGCGGCCGCCATGAGCCGCACGTTCTTCGCCGGATAGTCCTGCGCCTGGAGGGCAGTTGCCAGGACGACAAGCAGGGCAGGGATCCATCGCATGGCGGCCATCCTCCTGCCGGGATTATGCCGGCCCGCCTACAGCGACGTGAGGCCTTCTCGCAATGCGAACTTGGTGAGCTCGGCCACCGTATGCAGGTCGAGCTTGCGCATGATGTTGCGGCGGTGGACGTCGACGGTGGCCACCGAGATATGCAGCTCCTTCGCGATCTCGGCGGAGCGCTTGCCTTCGGCGAGCCGCGCGAGCACCTGCCGCTCGCGCGCCCCGAGGCTCACCGTCTGGCGGGCATGCGGCGCCGGGCCGCCCTGCGCCGCGGGGGCGAGCGAGCGCGACCAATAGCTTTCGCCGCGCGCCACTGCCCGGATCGCGCCCTGCAACTCGTGCACCGTGTCGCCCTTCAGCACGTAGCCTGCCGCGCCGGCGTCCATCATGGCGTGCACGATGTACGGCTCGTCGTGCACGGATAACGCTATCACACGCGTCGCCGGGTGCTCGCGATGCAGCAGTTGCATCACGGCGACCCCATCCATGTCCGGCAGGCCGATGTCGAGCAGCACCAGGTCCGGGTTGTGTTGCGCTGCGAGATGCAGCGCGCCTGCGCCGCTGCTCGCCTCGCCGACGATGTGGATGTCGGGTTGGCCGGCGAGCAGGGTGATGAGCATCTCGCGCACGATGCGCTGGTCTTCGACGACGAGCACACGGTTGACCATGACAGTGGCTGTAGTCCTACTCTGACATCGTTACACGCATAACGTTGCCCAAAATACCGATTGGGCGGTATTCCTTATTGCGCACTCGCGGCCTTATCTTGAAAACGCGATGCAGGGGCGCGCGAATCTCGCGGTGGCCATCATGGCAATTCGCGAATTGCTCGAGGACACGCTGCGCTCCGGGCACGTGGACGCCGGCGTGGCGCGCGCGCTCCGGTTGGGCCTGCAGGGCATGGGCGCGCTCTGGGATGCGCTGGTGAGCGAAGAGGAAGGCCACGATGCGTACGAGCGCGACTGCGCCGATTTCTTCGACAGCGTGCCGCAGCCGTGCGTCATCACCGATGTGAACGGCATTGTCCGGCGCGCCAACGCCGCTGCAGCGGAGCTTTTCGGCGTGCCGGTTGCCGCGCTCCGGCGAAGGCCGCTCGACCCGGGCATCCTGTCGCTCCCCGTGAAGGGGTTGCTGCGCGGCGCCTGCCCGGCGCGCCTCCAGAGGGGCGCGGAAGTCGTTTACCTCGAAGTGACGGTGCGCGAGATGGGGCGGCAGCGCGGCCGCATCACCGGTCTTGGTTGGCTGCTGCGGCGCGTGCCCGCGTCAGTGCGGGTGTACGAGCAGGAGAAGCAGCCCGCCCAGCACGGCGATGTTGCTGAGCAGGTTGATGCGCGACAGGTTGCGCTGGTGCGGGTCG
>DATDCR010000525.1:0-2319 GCA_036524215.1 Burkholderiales bacterium | reverse complement strand
ATCGAGGCCTACCTCGGCATCGAGGAACATGCTGCGGCTTGAGCGCGTCTCGAGCGGCTATGGACGCTCGCCCGTGCTGCACGAGGTGTCGCTCGAGGTGCGCGCCGGCGAGATCGTCGCCCTGATCGGCGCCAACGGCGCCGGCAAGAGCACGCTCCTCAACACCATCATGGGCCTGGTCCCGCTTTCCTCCGGCTCCATCCAATTCGAGGGGTGCGAGATAGGAGGGCGGCAAACCCCGGCAATCGTGCGCGCCGGCATTGCGCAGGTGCCCGAGCGCCGCCAGCTCTTCGGCACCATGACGGTGGAAGAGAATCTGCGCATGGGCGCGTATGCGCAGCCCGCCGGCGTGGGCGAGCGCCTGGCGCAGGCGTACCAGCTCTTCCCGCTGCTCGGCGAGCGGCGCGCGCAGGCCGCGCAGACGCTTTCCGGCGGCGAGCAGCAGATGCTCGCCATCGCGCGCGCCAACATGTCGCAGCCGCGGCTGCTCCTCCTCGACGAGCCGAGCCTCGGCCTCGCGCCGCTGCTGGTCGAGCTGGTGCTGAAGGAGATCCAACGCCTGCGCGCTGCCGGCCGCACACTGCTCGTCGTCGAGCAGAACGCGCGCGCCGCGCTCGGCATCGCCGATCGCGGTTACGTGCTCGAGAACGGCCGCATCACGCTCGCGGGCGAAGCCTCGCGGCTGCTCGGCGATCGCGCCGTGCAGGACGCGTACCTCGGCGGCGAAGGCGGCAGCTCGCGCGCCATCGAGGCGCGCATTCGCGCCAGGCGGCGGACGATCCTCGGCAGGGCTTAGCGGGCTAGGCGGCTTCTTGCGCTGCTCGTTGCTTGCGCGGCTCGAAGCCGGCCTCGCGCGCAGCGCTGATGCACTCGTAATACAGGGCGTAGCTCTCCTTGGACTCGACCAGCGTGCGGCCATCGGCGGCCGTGCTGCGCCATTTCCAGCGGAAGCTCTTCTTGTGCGGGACGTGGAATATTTCGCAAACTTTCATGCCCCCTTTATACAGGCACTGAAAGTCAGGGGGCGTGGTGACTCCCTGAATATGAAGTAGCCGTTTGGATTACGGGTGTAGGAAGATCGCGCGCGCAAAGCGTGTCGTGCGTGCACGTCACCCGCGGAGTTTCATGCCCGAAGTGCAGCAAGCATCGCGCCGGAGTTAGCATCGCGCACCATGAAGATCACCTCGATCGAGAGCTGCCTGCTCACGGTGCCGACGCCCAAGCCGATGGCGCTGCAGTACCCGCAGCACAAGATGGTCGTCGCCCAGATCGCCACCGACGAGGGCGTGGCCGGGCTGGGCTACAGCCTGGTGTTCAACGGCGGCGGCGCCGAAGCCGTGCTCGCCTACCTGCAGACGCGCCTCGCGCCCGCGCTGCTCGGCGAGGACCCGCTCCTCGTCGAGCGAATGTGGGAAAAGATGTTCCGCGTCGACATGGGCATCCGGAAGCAGGGCGTCGCCGCCTACGCGCTTTCCGCGCTCGACATCGGGCTGTGGGACATCGTCGGCAAGTGCGCCAGGCTGCCGCTCTTCAAGCTGTGGGGCGCCGTGAACGAGCGCATCCCGGCGTACGGCAGCGGCGGCTGGGCGAAGTACAGCGTCGACGATCTGGTGGCCGAGGCGCAGAAGTACGCCGGCAAGTACGGCTGCCGCTACTACAAGATGAAGATCCACCACGCCGACCCGGCGGTGAATGCGAGCCGCGTCGGCGCGGTGAAGAAGGCGCTCGGCGCGGGCGTGCGCATGATGGTCGACGTGAACCAGAACCGCGACGTGCTCGGCAACCAGCGCCAGGCGGCGCTGCTCGAGGAATTCGACCTCCTCTGGTACGAGGAGCCGGTGCTCGCCGACGACTACGATGCGTATGGCGAGGTGGCGTCGAGCATCCGCATCCCGGTCGCGGCGGGCGAGAACCACTACACGCGCTGGGAGTTCAAGCAGCTCCTCGATCGCAGGGCGGCGAAATACCTGATGCCCGACGTGTGCCGCGCCAACGGCTTTTCCGAGACCCTGCGCATCGGCAAGCTCGGCGCGAGCTACGGCGCGCTGCTGACGCCGCACCTCGTGCACGAGATCTCGATCCAGGTGGTCGGCGCGCTCTCGAACGGCTTCCTCGTCGAGTTCATGGACTGGGCGCCGCCGGATCTGTTCCAGGAGCTGCCCGAGTGCAAGGACGGCCTGATCCGCATCCCGGACCGGCCGGGACACGGCATGGCGCTGCAGGCGAAGGCGATCGAGAAGTACCGCACCGCATGAGCAGCTTCACCAAAGTGATTCTCTTCACCGATCGCGACGGACGAGCGAGATTCCGGGAATAGCA
>DATDCR010000524.1:0-2846 GCA_036524215.1 Burkholderiales bacterium | reverse complement strand
GCGGCGCTATCTCGTCATCAGCATGTGGCCGGCACGCGGCGAAACGCGCGCGTTCACTGCCGACCATGCCCGCTTCCTCGCCAGGCTCGGCAAGGCGCGCTTTCGCGCCATCGAGTTCGACGCCTCCGCGACGTGCCATTGGCTGCACGGCGCGCTCGAGCAGGCGGCGGCCTTTGCCTCGCGGCGCGAGCTGCGCACCCTCGCGGAGGCGTATCACGACTGCGAGACGGCGCTCCTTTACTGGACCGGGCCGTACGTGCTGTCACAGGGCGACTTCGCGCCCTGGAACATCCGCAACGTCGGCTCGCAGCTCTTCGTCACCGATTGGGGCAACGCGCGCAGCGACGCGAGCCCGCTCGACGACGTGCTCCATTACCTGATGGTGCAGCGTGCGCTGAACTCGCGCCCCGTCACGGTGCCGGTGCTGCGCCAGGCGATGAGCCGCGCTGCGCAATTCGCCGTGCAGGCGTATCCGGAATGGACCTGGCGCCCGCCGGTGATCGGCGCGCTAACGCTCGTCTACCTGATGGGCGTCGTGCTGCACCGCTCCCTCGCCAGGGACCGCATCGATCGCGCCGACCGGGTGGTCGGCGCGTACTGGAAATTGCTTGAGAAACGATCGGCATGGATGCCGCAGGGCCACTGCCCTGGAATCGAGGAGGGATGAAAGAACCATGAGCGCCGCCGCCACCGCCGCCGGATATCTCTACGCTTCGGGCCGCCTGCGCGGCCGCGGGCAGCGCGAGGAGCAGCAGGAGCTGGGGCACGGTGAAAACGCCGCGCCGGCAAAGGAGCAGAGAAGGCCGAAGGTCAGCGCGCTGCGCAACGAAGTCCGTGTCGCCGCGCTGCCGCCCGCTGCAGAGGGCGAGGCGCCGCCGCGGCCACGGCGACAGCCGACCATCCAATACCGCACCCGCCGCTGGAAGCCCGAAGTCGGTGGAGAGTAATTTCGCCCGCAGGGGCGGCATCGTCTTCGGCCCGCTGACGGCGCAGAAAGGCGCCGGCACGCTGCGCGAGGCGATCGAGCGCTACCCGGGCGCTCGCGTGCGTGTCGTCGCGGAGCGGCGCGATCCTCGCGACCTCGAGAGCGCCGCCTACCTCGTCCTTCCCGCGCTCTCGTGCGATGCGGTGCCGCCGGCCGTGTTTCGTGCCTTTGCGTATGGGCTGCCGGTCATCGCCAGCCGCTTGGCGCCGCTCGCGGAGGTGATCGAGCCAGGACGCAACGGTCTCTTGTTCGAGCCCGGCTCCGCGCGTGAGCTCGCGCGGCGACTGGCCTGGGCGGATGCCTTTTCCGAAAAGATGCGCCAGATGGGCGAATGCGCCCGAGCGGACTATCAGGCGCGATTTATCGGCCAATGGAGCTATCAGACACTCTTCGGCGAACGGCGCCGAAGCGCGCGCCTGTAGATCTTTCTTAGGGGAAACGCCTTGATTGAGCTCGGCGTCACGCCGACCATGATCCAGCCGGTCATCCTTTGCGGCGGATCCGGCACCCGCCTTTGGCCGCTGTCGCGCGAGCACCACCCGAAGCCGCTGCATGCCTTGAACGGCGAGCGCACGCTGCTGCAGGAAACCGCGGCGCGCTGCCGCGGCCTGTCGGCGATCGGCGAGCCGCTCGTCATCTGCAACGAAGCGCATCGCTACATGGTTCGCTCGCAGCTCGAGCACGTGGGCGCGAAGCCGAAGGCGATCATGCTCGAGCCGGTGGGGCGGGGCACCGCACCGGCGCTCACGCTGGCCGCCGTGCACGCGGTGACCTCGGACGATCCGGTCCTGCTCGCGATGCCCTCTGACCATTACATCGTCGATGCCGCGGCTTTCCAGCGCGCGGTCGAGCGCGGTGCCGCGCTCGCCCAGCAAGGCTACATCGTCACCTTCGGCGTGCCGCCCGCCTCGCCCGAGACCGGCTACGGCTACATCCGCACCGGCAAGGCGCTGGGCGACGGCCAGGCTTCGTATCTCGAAGCATTCGCCGAGAAGCCGGACGCGGCGACGGCGCGCGAATACCTCGCTTCGGGCCGCTACCTGTGGAATAGCGGCATCTTCGCCGTGCGCGCCTCGGTCTGGCTCGATGCGGTGGCGACTTTTCGCAAGGACATCTTTGCCAGCTGCGAGCGTGCCTGCCGCCAGGGCAAGCGCGACGGCGACTTCCTCCGCGTCGACGCCGACGCCTTCGGCGATTGCCCGTCGGATTCGATCGACTACGCGGTGATGGAGCGCATCAGCGCCGAGCCGGGCACCGTCGAGGCGGTGGTGGTGCGCCTGGACGCCGGCTGGTCGGACGTGGGCGCGTGGGATGCGTTCTGGGCGCTGGAAGAGAAGGACGACGCCGGCAACGCCACGCATGGCGACGTGCATCTCGCCGATACGAAGAATGCGCTCGTCCTCGCACAGCATCGCATGGTGGCGTGCGTCGGCATGGAGGACGTCGTGGTGATCGAGACGCCCGACGCCGTGTTGGTCGCGCGCAAGGACAAGGCGCAGGCCGTCGGCAAGCTGGTCGCGAGCCTCAAGGCCGCCGGACGCGAAGAGTGCCTCGTGCATCGCAAGGTGCATCGGCCGTGGGGCACCTACGACGGCATCGAGAAGGGCGAGCGCTTCCAGGTGAAGCGCATCATCGTCGAGCCCGGCGCCGCGCTCTCGCTGCAGATGCATTACCACCGCGCCGAGCACTGGATCGTGGTGCGCGGCACGGCGCGCGTCACGCGCGGCGAGGAATCGTTTCTTCTCACGGAGAACGAATCGACCTACATCCCGCCCGGCGCGCGCCATCGGCTCGAGAATCCCGGCAAGATCCCGCTCGAGATCATCGAGGTGCAGTCCGGCGCCTACCTCGGCGAGGACGA
>DATDCR010000523.1:0-9568 GCA_036524215.1 Burkholderiales bacterium | reverse complement strand
GGCGCGGCAGCCGGCGCCGCTGGCGCGGCGGTCGACTCGGCCGGCTTGGCCGCATCCGTCGCAGGCGCCCCAGTGCTGCCGGTCGCGGGCGCCGGCGTCGCTGGCGCGCTCGTCTGCGGGGCCGGCGTGGTCGCCTGGGCCTTCGGCGCGGCGGGTTTCTGTTCTTGGCTGCAGCCGGCCAGCATGAGCGACGCGAGCGCCGCGGCGAGTACGAGGTATTTCATGTTGCTGATTCCCCTTGGTTGGTGATGGTGCGAGAAAGGTGTTGTTGCAAGCCAGATGCAAGTTTCTGTTTGGCCGCAATATCTTTCCACAAAACTAATTAGGCGGCAGCGGTTGTTTCGCAGTGCAGCACGCTAGCTTTCCCCGCCATGGCCGGGCTCGAACCCGGCCGCCTCGTGATAGACGACGGCGTGCTGTTCCTCGAAGGCGCGCACTCGCGGGATCTCGCCCGGCAGCCCGAGCTCGCGCCAGCGCGCGGCGACCTGGTCGTACATCGTCCGGCGCAGCGTGGTGCGCCTGGAAAACACCGGCAGATGGCGATGCTCGCGGCAGGCATTGATCAGGGCTTTCGAGCCGTAGGGACGCTTCTCGGGCGGGTTCTGCGTCGGATCGAGCCAGGTGCTCCAGGTGTTGCGCAGGATGTCGATGTCGTCGACCGGGTTGCAGCGGCTCGCCATCGCCCAGATCACTTCGTTCATGTCGGTGGGATCGATGTCCTCGTCCACCGCGATGATCCACTTCGTGTAATAGGCGCCGCCGGGCACCTGCGCGGCGAGCGCCAGCGCCTGGGCGGCGTGTCCGGCATGGCGCTGCTCCAGGCTGATCACCGTCATGCCGAAGCCGCCGGCCGCCGCGGGATGCGAATACACGCCGCAGATCCCGGGGATGCCGAGCTTGTCGAGGTCGTCCCAGATCTTGGCCGAGCGGATGATGGAGAAGAAGCCGCTTTGCTCGCACGACGGATAGTCCGCCATCAGCGCGTTGGTCAGGATGGGCTGCGATCGATAGTGCAGGGCGGTCACTTCGACGAGCGGCGCGCCCGCTTCCGGCCGGCCGTAGTAGCCGGGGAATTCGCCGAACGGGCCTTCGGCCTTCACTGAATTCGGGCGGATGATGCCCTCGATGACGAGCTCGGCATTGGCCGGCAGCAGCAGATCCGTCGCCTTGCCGCGCACGACCGGGATCGCTTCGCCCTTGATGCCGCCGGCGAACTCGTACTCCGACACGTTCTTCGGGAAAGTCTGCGATCCGACCAGCATGAAAAGCGGATCGATGCCCCAGGCCGCGGCGACATGGATCGGCTCGCCTTTCTGCCAGGCGCGCGTGATGTGCAGGCGCGCGTCCTTGCCCGGGGAGAGGTAAAGGCCGACCTGTGACTTCCCCTGCAGCATCATGCGGTAAGTGCCGAGGTTGAGGTAACCGCTGTCGGGATCGCGCGTGATGACGACATCGCCGGTGCCGGCGTAGCGCCCGCCGTCGAGCGGCCAATGCCGCGGGATCGGCAGCTTCTCGAGATCGATGTCGCTTCCGGTGACCGTGTGCTCGTACACCGGCGCCTGCGCGGCGGGCACTTCGCGCGGCGCAATGCGCCGCTTCAGCTTGTCCTTCACGCGGCGAATCAGCTCCATCGTCGGCGTCTCGGGCGGTTCCTCGAGCGTGAGCGCGATGCGCTTGCGGCTCGGGCCGAGGATGTTCCAGAGCAGGCGCGCGCCGATCGGATCCCGCTCGAAGCCTTTCGCACAGTCGAAGAGCACCGCGGGGGACGGCTCCTGCTTCGCCACGAGGTAGCTGATGGCGCTCATTTCCTCGTCGCGATCCACCGCCTGCGCCACGCGCACCAGCTCGCCGAGATCGCCGACGCGCGCCAGCCATTCGCGCAGATCCTGGATCGGTCGGGTCGTGAGCTGCTGTTCGGTGGGGGTTTTGCCCATGGAGCCTCCTGTCTCGCATTGCAGCCGGCCGAACGCGGCGGCAATTTGATCTCGATCAAGTACGCCGGCGGTTGCTCGGGCACCATTTTTCAGTTCAAGCCGGCATTCCTTTAGAGGAGGGGGCCATGAGTAAGCTGCTGCGTTGGATTTCCACGCTGGTAATCCTCGGCTTCGGCTATTGCTTCGCCGCCGATCCATCCGAGATCAAGGTCGGGATTCTCCTGCCGCTGACGGGCACCTTCGCCGCGGTCGCGGAGACGCAGAAAGAGGGCGCGCTGCTCGCGGTCGAGGTGGTCAACCGCCGCGGCGGCCTGAGCATGCCCTGGGGCAAGGTGAAAGTGGAAGGCGTGATCGGCGACGACGAAGCGAAGCAGGACGTCGGCGTGCGGCGCTATCGCTACATGGTCACCGAAGGGGTCAAGGGCCTGGGCGGGCAGACCTGGGCGCCGCTCGCCTACGCGATCAATGCCATGGTGTCGAAGGAGCCGCTGCCTTACTTCCCGGTCTGCGTGATGTCCAAGGAAGCGTTCCAGAAGGGCAAGCTCGCCGATTCGACCTTCGCCACGGCGTTCAGCCCCTGGACGGTGGGCTACATGGCCGGGCAGTCGGCGGTGAAGACGCTCGGCAAGAAGCGCATCTTCTTCCTCGCCCGCGCGGACAGCTGGGGCTGGGACATGCGCGACGGCGCCTACGCGGCGGCCAAGGAAAGCGGTGCCGAGATCGTCGGCTACGACGAAGTGTCGCTCGGCACGTCGGACTACACGACCGTGCTGCAGAAAGTCCGCGCCGCAAAGCCGGATGTGTTCATCTCGGCGCAGTTCGCCGCCGACGCGGTCGCCCTGCTGAAGCAGGTGCAGCAGATGGGCCTCGGCAAGGAGATGACGATCTTCAACGCCTTCATCACCAACGTGGTGGCGAAAGGCCTGCCGCCGGAGGCGCTGGACGGCGTCTATGCCATGCACTACTTCTATTACGACCTCGATGGCTTCGCCGACAAGGCGGTGGCGAGAAGCGCGCGCGAGTTCACGGATCTGTATCGGGCGAAGTACCAGCGCCCACCGGATGCGTACGCGACGATCGCCTACATCGCCTACAGCGAGATGTTCCGCGGCTTCGAGACCGCGAAATCCTTCGACCCGCTGAAAGTATCGGCGGCCCTGAAGGCGAACAAGGGCCAGTTCAGCACCGTGAAGGGCGCCGCGCGCTGGCGCGACGACCACGCCGCCGAGTACCAGTATGCGGCGTTCCTGGTGAAGGGCAAGGGGCTCGCGCAGCGCAAGAACGACTGGGACCTGTTCAGCGTGATGGGCGCGGTCGGCGGCGAAGCCGTCCTGCCGTCGCTCAAGTCTCTGGGTTACTAGAGCGCCGTTGCGGCCGGAAGTCCTCCAGGCCCGGGGCGTTACCAAACGCTTCGGCGCTCTGGTCGCGGTCGATCGCGTCGACTACTCGCTGCGCGAGCATGAAGTCGCCGGCATCATCGGCTCGAACGGGGCCGGCAAGACCACCTTCTTCAACCTGCTGACCGGGTACTTCCCGCCCGACGAGGGCGCGATCCTGCACAAGGGCGAGGATGTCACGCGCCTGAAGCCGCAGGAGCGCGTCGCGCGCGGCATCACGCGCACTTTCCAGCTCACCTCGGCGTTCGACAACCTGAGCGTCACCGACAACCTGGTGCTGGTGTTCGTGCGCGCGCAGGGGCGCTCGTCGCTCGTCAAGCTCCTTCTCACCACCTGTCGCCGTCATCGGAAGGAGGAGCGCGTGCTTGCCGCGCTCGCCGCCTTCGACCTCGAGCGCGTGCGCGACCGCCTGGTCCGGCACCTCAGCCTCGGCGAGAAGCGCCGGCTCGAGATCGCGATGGCGGTGCTCGCCGAGCCGGAGATCCTGCTCCTCGACGAGCCGCTCGCCGGGCTGGCCGAGCCCGAGATCCGCGCCATCCTCGGCGTGCTCGCGCGGCAGGTGGGCAAGCAGACGATCCTGATCGTGGAGCACAAGATCTCGCACGTGAAGGACTTCGTGCAGCGCCTCACCGTGATGCACGAGGGCCGCATCATCGCCGATGGCGGCTACGAAGAATGCCTGCGCCACCCCGAAGTGCGGCGCAGCTACTGGCAGATCGATCCGGCGACCGAGCAGGCGGCCCGATGCTCGACGTAAAAGGCCTCACCGTGTCTTACGGCGAGTCGAAGGTGCTTTTCGATATCGCGCTCAGCGTGAAGCCGCGCGAGATCGTGGCCTGCGTCGGACGCAACGGCGCGGGGAAGACGACGCTCCTGAAGAGCATCGCCGGATTCCTCAAGCCGCTCGAGGGCTCGATCGACGGCGCCGGCCGGAGCCTCGTCGGCCTGAAGCCCTACGATGTGGCGCGTCTCGGCATCAAGTATGTGCCGCAGGACAAGAAGGTGTTCTCCGATCTCACCGTGCGCGAGAACCTCGAGCTCGGCAGCTACACCAGCCGCGACTACGACTGGACGCGCGTGCTCGGCTACTTTCCGAAGCTCGAAGCGCTGATGGAGCGCAAGGCCGGGCATCTCAGCGGCGGCGAGCGCCAGATGCTGATGATCGGCCGCGCGCTGCTCGGGCGTCCGAAGCTCCTCCTGATCGACGAGCCGACCGAGGGCCTGGCGCCGAGCATCGTCGGCTATTTGCGCGAGGTGTTCCGCGAATTGAGCCGCGATACGGCCCTGATGATCGTCGAGCAGAACCTGCCGCTCATCTGCGCCATCGCGAGCCGCGTCTATGCGCTCAAGGAGGGCCGCCTGGCCGCCGAGCTGGTCGGCGAAGCCGTCCGCCCCGAGGCCTGTGAACCTTATCTCTAGCCTGCGCTGGTGGCGCGGCATCGCCATCGCCTTCGGCCTGCTCGCCCTCGCGCGGCTGCTGCTGCCGCTGCCGTTCGTGATCGAGGTGGTGATCTTCTCGATCTACACGATGGGCTGCAGCTTCCTTCTCGGGCGCGTCGGCTTCATCTCGTTCGGCCAGCCGGCCTATCTTGCCGCCGGCGCCTACGGCACCGCGTTCTACCTGTTCTATTTCGGCGCCAATCCCTATGTCGGCCTGCTGCTCGGGCTGCTCTGCGGGCTGGTCGTCTCGCTGGCGGTCGGGCCGCTCTTCGTGCGTTTGCGCAGCGATTACTTCGCGCTCGTCAACCTCGCGCTCGCGGTGATCTTCTACTACCTGATGCAGAAGGTGCTGGCCGGCATCACCAAGGGCGACAACGGACTGTGGTTCCTCGCCAATATCGCGGCCACGCCGGTGCTCGATCTCACGCGACCGGCGCAGTTCTTCCTCTTCGCGTTCGTCGTCGCGTTTGCCGTGTGGGCGTTGTACAAGTATCTCGACGATTCCCTCTTCGGGGCCTGCTGCCTCGCGACGAAGATCAACGAGGACAAGCTCGAGTTCCTCGGCTACAGCAATTACCGCATCCGCCTCACGGCGTTCGTCATCGCCAACACCACGACGGCGCTGGCCGGCGCCCTGTACGCCATCTACCTCGGCTTCGTCAGCCCGGAGATCACCAGCCCGTCGCGGGCCGCGGATCCGGTGGTGGTCACCATCCTCGGCGGCGTCGGCACGCTTTACGGGCCCCTGGTCGGCGCGCTCGCATACACCGGCCTCAAAGACGTGATCGCCAAGCTGATCGGCAACTGGGAGCTGTTCATCGGCTTCCTGCTGGTGTTCATCATGCTGGCGGGCGAGAAGGGGATCTGGGGCACGCTCGAGAGGTTCTTCGTCAGGAAACCATGAGCGGGCAGCTCCTTCTGTCGGGCGTGATCTTCGGGCTGACGATCGGCGCGATCTTCTTCCTGATGGCGATCGGGCTCTCGCTCTGCTTCGGCCTGATGCGCATCATCAGCCTCGACCAGCTGCTCTACTACGCGCTCGGCGCCTATCTCACCTATTCCGTCAGCCTCGTCAGCGGCAACGTGTGGCTCGGCGTGCTCGCGGGGATCGCGGCCGGCGCCGCTGCCGCGCTCGCCGTCGAGCGGCTGGTGTTCCGGCGCATCTACGAGCGCGAGCTCACCTTCAGCATGATCACGTCGTTCGGCATCCTGATCGGCGGCATCGGCGTGATCAAGTTCTTCTGGGGCGTGATTCCGCGACCGGTGCCGGTGCCGAGCGAGGCGCAACTGGTGATCGCGGGCACCGAAGTGCCGGTCTATCGCCTGATCGTCGTGCTGATCGCCTTCCTCGTGTACGGCGCCATCTGGCTCTTTCTCAACCGCAGCATCACCGGCAAGGCGATCCGCGCCGGCATCGAGAATGTCGAGCACGTGGAAGGACTCGGGATCAACGTGTCGCGCCTGTTCACGCTCACCTTCGTGATCGCCGGCGGGCTGTCCGGACTCGCCGGCGGGCTGCACGCGCCGCTCATCATGGTCGACCCGCAGATGGGGCTGGAAGTGCTCGCCTTCGTCTTCATGGTGGTGATCATCGGCGGCCTGGGCAGCATCAAGGGCACGCTGGTCTCGGCGTTCGTCATCGGCCAGGTGGTCTCGCTCGGTTCGCTCGCCTACGCGCCGCTCGCGCAGATGGCGCCTTTCGCCGTGATGCTCGCCATCCTGCTCGTCAGGCCGACCGGCCTTTACGGCAGCACGCTGGTGAAGAAGTAATTGCCGCCAGGACCTTTTCCGGCGTGGCCGGCAGGGCGGTGATGCGCACGCCGACCGCATCGTAGATCGCATTTGCAATTGCCGCCGCGGTGGGCACCGAAGTCGGCTCGCCCACGCCTTTCGCGCCGAACGGGCCCGTCGGGTCATGGTTGTCGACGATCGTCACTTCCATTTCCGGCATGTCGACGCTGGTCGGCACGAGATAGCTGCCGAGATCCGCGTTCACCTGGCGGCCGGCAGCGTCGAAGATGATTTCCTCGTGCAATGCGAAGCCGACCCCCATGCCGATGCCGCCGTGCACCTGGCCCTCGACCAGCGTCGGATTGATCGGCGTGCCGCAATCGTGCGCCGCGACGATGCGAAGCACCGCCACGACGCCGGTTTCGTCGTCCACCTCGACTTCGGCGATCTGCGTCGCATAAACGTAGGTGGCGAATGGCTCGCCCTGGCCGGTCTCGGCGTCGAGCGAGGTGGTCGGCGGGTTCCAGGTCGCGCTGCCGATCGGCGGGATGCCACTCTCGGCGTAGGCCTGCCGCGCGACTTCGCGGATCGGCAGCCCGTCCTGGGACGCTTTCACGCGAACCCAGCCCTCGCGCGCCTCCAGATCTTCGATGCGCGCGCCGAGCAGCGGCGCCGCGACTTGCAGGAGCGTGCGCCGGGCCTGCGTCGCGGCGAGCTTCACCGCGTTGCCGCCGACGTAGGTCGTGCGGCTGGCGATGGCGCCGGTGTCCATCGGCGTGGCGTCCGTATCCGCCGAGATCACGAGCACATCCTGCGTCGCGATGCCCAGCGCCTCGGCCGCGATCTGTCCGAGCACCGTGAGCAAGCCCTGGCCGCCTTCCACCGTTCCGGTCAGCACGGTCGCGGTCCCATCCTCGTTGATCTTGACCGTCGCCGAGCTCGGGTTCGCGGCGGCGGTGAAGCCGATCGGATACCACATGCACGCCATGCCGCGCCCGCGGTGCTTCACGTTCGCTCCCGCGACCAGCCGAAGCGCTCGGCCGCCGCGCTCAGCGACGCCTTCAGCGCGACGCTATGCAGCGTCTGCCCGGTCGGGCTGGTAGAGCCTTCCTCGAAGCCGTTCAGGAGCCGGATCTCGAGCGGGTCGATGCCCAGGCCCTCGGCGATCTCGTCCATCTGCGACTCGTAGGCGAAGCACACCTGCGGCGCACCGAAGCCGCGCATCGCGCCGGTCATGGTCTTGTTCGTATACACGGCAAAAGCCTCGGCGCGCAGGTGATCGATGCGATAGGGCCCCGGGGAAAGGATGCAGGCTTTCGCAAGCGTCGTCTCGCTCCACGAGCAGTAAGCGCCGCCGTCCAGCACCAGGCGCACCTCGCGCGCGACGATGCGGCCATCGCTTCGCACGCCGGTGCGGTAGTCCATCACGATCGGGTGGCGCGTCGTCGTCGCCGTGAATTCCTCGGCCCGGTCGAACACGCCCTTCACCGGGCGGCCCGCCTTCCTCGCAAGGAGCGCGAGCACCGGCTCGTGCGTGATCTCGTTCTTGCCGCCGAAATTGCCGCCCACCGCGCCGATCACGCGGATGCGGTTCATCGGCAGCGCCAGGACGCGGGCGATGTCGGCGCGGGCCAGGCTGATGCGGCCGAGGGTGGCGTAGATCGTCAGGCGGCCGTTGGCGTCCCATTGCGCGATCGCCGCATGCGGCTCGAGCGAGACGTGCTCCACCATCTGCGTGCGATAGCGCCGCTCGAAGACGCGGTCGGCGCTCGCCATCGCCCGCTCGACGTCGCCGCGGCGAATGACCCTGTGGACGTAGACGTTCGAAGCCGGCGCGTGCACCCGCGGCGCGTCCTCGCGCAGGGCCTCGAGCGGATCGAAAACCGGCGTGATCGGCTCGTAGTCGACCACGATATGCTCCAGCGCCCTGCGCGCCGTGCTCTCGTCCACGGCGGCGACGGCCGCGACGCCGTCGCCGGCATGGAACACGCGCTGGTCGCTGAGGAGCGGCTGGTCCTGCAGCGACGGCCCGAAGGAATTGACCGGGATGTCGGCGCCGGTAACGACCGCCAGCACGCCGGGCAAGGCCTCCGCGGCGCTCGTATCGATGCGGCGGATGAGCGCGGCGGCAATGCCGGCGCGCTTGATCTTCGCGTGCAGCATGCCCGGGAAGTCGAGGTCGCCGACGAACTTCGTCAGCCCTGCCACATGCGCCCGCGCGTCCGGCCGCACAGCGCGCTGGCCGACGGAGCGCATCGGCGGCTACTGCATCCAGCGCACGATGCCGGCCACGCCGTCGACCGCAACCTGCGCGCCGTCGGGGATGCGCTGAGTCGCCTCCGGCACCCCCAGCACCATCGGCGTGCCGCGTTCGCGCGCGATCGATGCGAGGTGCGAAGTGCTGCCGCCGAGCTCGGCGACCACGGCGGCGACCCGCGGCAGGATGCCGGCGAGCGCAGGTCCGGCGACGGTGGTGATGAGCACGTCGCCGGGGGCCACGCGCGCCAGCTCGCACTCGCAGTTGATGACACAGGCGCGACCCGTGCCCCAGCCGACGCCGGCGGGATGGCCGCTGAGGCGCGGATGCTGCAGCCAGATTTCGTCCGGCACGACTGCAGCCTGAAGGTGAAGCGGGCGAGCCTGCAGCAGCTTGTGGCCGCTTTCGTCGGCCGCCCATTCGACCTCGACCGGCTGGCCGATCAGCTGCTCGGCGCGCTTCATCATGCGGCCGAGCGCCGTCGCTTCATCGTCGCTGAGGCAGCGTCGCGCGAAAAGCGGCTGGCGCGAAGCGCCGGCGCCGTGCACGCAGCCCAGCTGGCGGTACTTGCGGCCTGTTGCGCCTTCTTTCAGTGCGCCTGAAGGAGAAAGGACATATCGGTCCGGCACCACTTCGCCTTGCGCAATGGCCGCGCCGAGGCCGGGCGTGGCGTTGATCAGCATGTCGCCATCGGCCGTCTGCGAAAGGCCGCCGCCCGCCACGCGCGCCTGCACGAGGGGCTGCACGATCAACGCCATCGCGGTTTCCGCCGGATCGATGTCGTGCGTCGCCATGTAGCGCAGCGCGCG
>DATDCR010000522.1:0-2130 GCA_036524215.1 Burkholderiales bacterium | reverse complement strand
GCGGCGAAGCGCACGAGGCGCTGCATCTGTGCCTTCAGGGCTTGTGCGACCCGGGCGCGGACTGGCCGAGGCTCCTCGACCGGCTCGATCGCGTGGCCGGCGGCTGGGACGCGCTCGCCGGCGTGGCTGCCGTATTGCGCTAGCGCCGCGCGCGCCAGCGAAGCTGCGGCAAGCGCTCGCGCGGGCCCGATGGCGCAAGGTACGGCGGACAGGCCGCTTCGAGCTTTTGCGGCTGGATGCCGAACGGAAATGCCGCGCGTGTCGTGTTGGCGACCTGCATCGAGCGCAGGTTGTCGCGGCTGAGGATCGGCGTCGGCAGCATTTCGAGGAAGCGCGCCTGGAGCCAGGACATCCAGTCCGGCAGCCCGATGATGAGCCGGTGGCGGCCGGTGCAATCGCACACGAGCTCGACGAGCTCTCGCAGCGTGTACTCCTTCGGTCCCGCCAGGTCGTAGCGCTGGCCGTACGAAGCGCTGTTGCCGAGCGAGGTAGCGATGGCGCGCGCCACGTCGCCGACGTATACCGGCTGGAAGCGCGCATCGGGGCACGGCACGGCCAGCACGGGCGACAAGCGCGCCAGCATGGCGAAGCGGTTCAGGAACTGGTCTTCGGGCCCATAGACCACCGACGGACGGAACACCGTCACATCGAGATCCTTGGCCTCCATGACGACCTGCTCGCCCTTGCCCTTGGTGCGCAGGTATTCCGAAGGCCCGTCGGGTGCCGCGCCGAGCGCGCTCATATGGACGAGCCGCTTGACGCCGCTCGCGCGGCAGGCCGCAACCAGCGCCGTCGGCAGCTCGACATGGGCTTTCGCAAAGCTCGGCCCGTGCAGCACGCCGACCATGTTGATGACGGCGTCCTGTCCCCGCACCAGGCGCTCGAGGGCGCCGGGCGCGCCGACGTCGGCCTCGATCACCTCGACGGTCGGCAGCAGGATGAGCGGCTTCGCGCGCTCGCGGCGGCGGCTCGGCACCGTGATCTTGGTGCCGCCGCGGGTGAGTGCCGCAGCGACGTGGCGGCCGATGAAGCCGGACCCGCCAAGAAGGAGAACGCGCTCGAGCTTCATCAGGGGAGCTCCTCGTCGACCGGCTCGGCCGCGTTGCGTGGCGCGATCGTGCCCAGCCGCGCCTTGAGGAGCGAGGGCTGCTTCTGGATCAGCGCCGCGTAGAACACGGAGTTCGCCATGACCTTCTTCACATAATCCCGGGTCTCGGGGAACGGGATCGTCTCGGCGTAGATCGCGCCCTCGAGCGCACGGTTGACATCGCGCCAGCGCCGCGCGCGAGCCGGGCCGGCATTGTAGGCCGCCGACGCGAGCAGCGGGTGGCCGAGCTGGTCGAGCACCATGCGCAGGTAGCCGGTGCCGAGCGTGATGTTGGTCTGCACCTCGGTCACGCTGCGGCGATGGTCGTAGCGCATGCCGATCTTCTGCGCCACGAAGCGCGCCGTGCGCGGCATCACCTGCATCAGGCCGGCGGCGCCGGCCGCCGAGCGGGCGTCGGTGATGAAGCGGCTCTCCTGGCGCACGAGTCCGAGCACCCAGGACTCGTCGAGCCGGTAGGTCTTGGCGTATTCGCTGAAGACTTCCCGGTAGGGCAGCGGATAGCGCAGCGCGAAATTGTGCTGGCTGACCGTGCGGTCGGCGGCCTGGATGGAGCGGTCCCAGATGCCCGCGCGGCGCGCGAGCTCGGAGGCCGCCAGCGACTTGATGTCGCCGAGGTAGCGCACGCTGAAAAGCCATTCGCGCACGCCTTCGGTGCGCAGCCCGAGGCGGATCAGCTCGAGCGATCGCAACAAGCCCGGGTTGCGCTGCGCGTCCTGCACTTCTTCTTCGGTGGGCACGTGCAGCGATTCGGGAAGCGTGGACACATAGCCGAGCTCTTCGCTCGCGAGCAAGCCATAGAAGTCGGTCTGCCCGGCGACGCGCAGGTAATAGGCGCGGCTGCCGGTCTCTTCACCCTGCGCGGCAAGGGCGCGCCCGTACCAGTACGTCCAGACCGATTCGTGCCGCAGGCTCGCCGGCATGGCGTCGATCGTGTCGCGCACCACATCCCAGCGATCCGCGCGCAATGCGGCGCGGACCTTCCACGCCAGCTGATCGTCGTCGAGGCGCTCCGGCGGGCTCTT
>DATDCR010000521.1:0-1540 GCA_036524215.1 Burkholderiales bacterium | reverse complement strand
TGCTGGAGCCGCTGACGGCGATCCGTGTGGCGTCGACGTCGCCGCGCTTCAAGAGCCAGTCGATGCAACGGCCGACGGGAACCTCATAGTCGTATCGCGTCGGGATCTTGTGCCGGCGCAGCGTCCCGCCCTGCCCGGGGCCGTCGACCATCAGGACCGCGATGCCGCGCTGCACCGCGCCGCGCCCGGTCATGAACCAGAGCTCGTCCTTGAAGGAATCGAGGCCGCCGAAAGAGATGAGCACCGGCCAGCGCTTGTCGCCCTTTGGCTTGATGAAGTACGCCGGCATCGACACGCCGCCCTCGTAGGGGACCTGGACGACTTCGCCCGGCAGGTAGCGCAGCCATTTCTGGCTCGCGCGCTCGCACTTGTCGAAGGTCGCGAGCCGGCGCGGATCGTCCGGCAGGAGCCAGAACTCCGCCGAGCGGTAGTAGTCGGCCGCGCGCAGCCAGCAATTCATCGCCGAGCGCACGTGCCCCGCGCGTTCCTCTTCATCGCCCCGGCGATCGTTGCGCTCGGCAACGACGAGCCATTCCTTGTGCCAGCTGTCGACATCGCCCGGCTTCATGCGGCTCGCCGCCTGGAAGCATTCGCTTACCGCCCCGCCGCCCTCCTGCGTTTCGCCGAGCGCGCGGCGGAACTGGTACGACATGAAGAAGTGCTCGGGCCAGTGATGCCAGCCGAAAGGCTCGTAGCGCGGCGTCTCGGTCATTGCGGCTGGTACCCGATCGCCTTCACCAGGTCGCCGTACTTCTTGTAGTCGCCCCTCAGCAGCTCGCCGAAGTACTCCGGCGACTCGTTGACGATGATCAGGCCGGCATTGACCAGCTTGTCGCTCACGTCCGGCTGGCGCATCGCGCGGTTGATCTCCTCGTTCAGCTTCAGCACGATCTCGCGCGGCGTCCCGGCCGGCACCGCATAGCCGAACCAGCCGCCCGACTCGTAGCCCGGCACGTCTTCCGCGGCGACCGGCGTATCGGGCCACAGCGTCGGCCGCGTCTTGTTGGTCGTGGCAAGCAGCCGCAGCCTGCCGGACTTGATGTGGGGCGTCATGCCGGTGATGCCGTCGATGCCCGCCTGCACCTGTCCTCCCATGATGTCGGTCGCAATCGCGGCTGAGCCCTTGTACGGGATGTGCGTGTAGGTGAAGTTGCCCATCGTGCGCAGGTGCTCGAAGGCGAGATGCGGGAAGCCGCCCTCGCCGTTCGTCGCGACGGTGAGCTTGCCGGGATTCGCCTTGGCATACGCGACCATCTCGCCGATGGTCTTGAACGGCGCATTCACGTTGGCGACGATGCCGAGATAGTTGGTCGTGCTGACGGCGACCGGCAGGAAATCCTTCAGCGGGTTGTAGGGAATGTTCTTGCTCGTGTGCGGCAGCACCACCATGTTGCCGCCCTGCACGCAGGCGACCGTGTAGCCGTCGGGCGCGCTCTTCGCGACGTAGTCGAGGCCGAGCATGCCGCTCGCGCCCGGGCGGTTCTCGACGATCACCTGCTGCCCGAGCCGCTCGGTGAGCTTCGGCGCGATGAGCCGCGAC
>DATDCR010000520.1:0-3183 GCA_036524215.1 Burkholderiales bacterium | reverse complement strand
CGACGGCGCGAATCCATTGCTCCTCACCGGATACGGCGGCTACGGCGTGAGCCTCGCGCCGTACTTCAACGAGGTGCGCCGCGTGTGGTTCGATGCCGGCGGCATCTTCGCCGTGGCGAACGTGCGCGGCGGCGGCGAGTTCGGCGAAGCCTGGCACCTGGCCGGCAACCTCACGAAGAAGCAGGCGGTATTCGACGACATGATTGCCGTGGCGAGGCACCTGGTCGAGCGCGGCTACACGAAGCCCGAGCGGCTTGGCGCCATCGGCGGAAGCAACGGCGGGCTGCTGATGGGCGCGATTCTCACGCAGCAGCCCGGCCTTTTCCGCGCCATCGTGAGCGCGGTGGGTCTGTACGACATGCTGCGGGTCGAGCTCACGCCGAACGGGGCTTTCAACGTGACCGAATTCGGCACGGTCAAGGATCGGGCCCAGTTCAATGCGCTGTATGCCTACTCGCCCTACCACCATGTGAAGGACGGCATGGCTTACCCGGCGGTGCTGCTTACCTCCGGGGAGAACGACGGAAGGGTGGATCCGTACAACTCGCGCAAGATGGCTGCTCGCCTGCAGGCGGCGAGCGCGTCGGGCCGGCCGGTTCTGCTGCGCATGAGCATGAACACCGGGCACGGCATGGGCACACCGCTCAGCACGCGCGTGGAGGAAGAAGCCGATATCTACGCCTTCCTCATGGACCAGCTCGGCATGGCACTGCCCTGAACGACGTCCCGAGCAGCGCTTTCGTAGTCGCGCCGGACGGCGCCTTTGCCGCGACCGAGCTCACGCGCGGACCCTGGCATCCGGATCACCAGCATGCCGGGCCGCCGATCGCGCTCGCCGCGCGCGCCATCGAGCGAGCCGCGAGCACGCTCGAGCTCACGCATTTCGCGCGCCTTACGGCGAGCCTTTATCGTCCCGTGCCGATCGCCGAGCTGGCGGTCGAAGTACGCCGGGACTACGTCGGCCGCAACGTCGGGCACTTCTCGGCGTCCCTCAACGCCGCGGGGAAGGAGGTGGCGCGGCTCACCGCCGTCGTGCAGCGCGAGAGCGAGACACCGCTCCCCGCCGCGCTGCCCGGCCATCCGCTGCCGGCGGCGCCACGCGCCGTAGACGAGTCGCCGCCCGCGAAATTCCCTTTCGACCGCACGCGCCTTGGCTATCAGGATCTCGTCGAGACGCGCGTCGCGAAGGGCGAGTTCTTCCGCGCCCCGAGCGCCGTCTGGTTCCGCCTGCATTACCCGCTCATTGCCGGCGAGGAGCCAAGCGGCATGCAGCGCGTTGCCGTGGCCGCCGATTCCGGCAACGGGATCAGCGCGGTGCTCGATTTCCGGCGCCACCTGTTCCTGAATTCCGACCTCACCATCAACCTGCTGCGCCCGCCGCAGGGCGAGTGGATCTGCATCGACGCTCAGACGTTGCTCGGGCCGAGCGGCGGCGGCGTGGCGGAAGCGCGCATCTTCGATGCCGAAGGGCTGGTCGGCCGCTCGACGCAGAGCCTTTCGGTGCGCCTGCGCACGCAGGGGTAGAGTTCTATTATCAAAGCAATAATCGCATTGGCGGTCATAGCGCTCGGTCCATGCGCCGCGCTCGCACAGCCGGCGAAGGTCTACCGCGTCGGCTTCCTCGGCACCGCTTCGGCCTCGGGCTATCAGCGCGAGGTGGAGTGGATCCGCGACGGGTTACGCAGGTTCGGCTATGAGGAGGGCAAGAACGTCGCCATCGAATACCGCTGGGCGGATGGCAGCGCAGAGCGGCTGCGGCAGATTGCCGGCGAGTTCGTGGCAGCGAACGTCGATGCGATCCTCGTGCACAACATTCCCGGCGCCTTGGCTGCGTCGCGGGCCACGTCCACGATTCCGATCGTGATGGCCGACGGTGCAGATCCGGTCGCCGCGGGGCTTGCGGCGAGCCTCGCGCGTCCAGGAGGCAACATCACGGGCTCGACCTCCTTCGTGCCCGAGGAATCGGTGAAGCGGCTCGAGCTCCTGAAGCAACTGGCTCCGGCGGTGCGACGCATCGCCTTTCTGAGCACGGCCTCGCCGCCGCCGGCATTCACCGTCACGAGGAAAGCGCTTGAGCGCAGCGCCGCGTCGATGGGCGTGGCGATCCACGATTTCCCCGTGCGCGATCCAGCGGCGCTGCCCGAGGCTTTCCGCGCCATGGGCGCCGCGGCGATGGACGGCGTGCTCGTCAACAACGAGCCGGTTCTCAACGCGCAGGCCAACGTGATTGCCGCGCTCGCCTCGCTCGCGCGCTTGCCCTCGGCCGGCTATCCGACCTTCGCCGATGCCGGCGGCCTCATCGCGTATGGCGCGAGCCGCCCGGCGCTCTACGGCCGGGCAGGGTATTTCCTCGATCGCATCTTCAAAGGCGCGCGGGCGGGAGAGCTGCCGTTCGAGCAGGCGGCCAAGTTCGATCTGATACTCAATCAGAAGACGGCGCGCGCCTTGGGCATGGCGATCCCTTCGACGCTGCGGCTGCGCGCCGACCGGATCATCGAATAGCTACTTGGCGAGGAGCTTCATCGCACGCTCGAGGCCTTCGAGCGTGGTCGGGAACATGCGGCCGTTCATCAGCTCCTTCACGATGCCGATCGACTGCCGGTAGCCCCAGATTTCCTCGGGCTCGGGGTTGAGCCAGACGCACTTTGAATAAACGTCGGTGACGCGCTTGATCCACACCGCGCCCGGCTCCTCGTTGAAGTACTCGACCGAGCCGCCCGGCTGCAGGATCTCGTACGGGCTCATCGTCGCATCGCCGACGAAGATCACCTTGTAGTCGTGCCCGTACTTGTGCAGGAGCTCCCACGTGCGCGTGCGCTCGGAGTGGCGCCGGCGGTTGTCCTTCCACACGAAGTCGTACAGGCAATTGTGGAAGTAGAAGAACTCCAGGTGCTTGAACTCCATCTTCGCCGCGGAGAAGAGCTCCTCGGCGAGCTTGATGTGGTCGTCCATCGTGCCGCCGATGTCCATCAGCATCAGCACCTTGATGGCGTTGCGCCGCTCCGGGCGCATGTGGATGTCGAGGTAGGCCTTGCGCGCCGTGCTGGTAATCGTGTTTTCGAGATCGAATTCCTCCGGCGCGCCCTGGCGGGCGAACTTGCGCAGCCGCCGCAGCGCGACCTTGATGTTGCGCGTGCCGAGCTCGACCTGGTCGTCGAGGTTGCGGTACTCGCGCTGGTCCCA
>DATDCR010000519.1:0-2583 GCA_036524215.1 Burkholderiales bacterium | reverse complement strand
CGGAACTGCTCGTCGCGCGAGCGCTCGAAGAGCCAGGCGACGAAGAGAGCTGCCGCGAGAAGGAGGATGAGCGCGGTGGCGATCCAGGCGGTGCGCTGGTATTCGGTCTCTCGCGCATGGAAGGCCCGCAGCGTGTGCTGCACCGACGTCGCGACCGCCACCAGCATCGGCTGCCCGGCGAGCACGCGATAGCTGATGTACTGCGGTATGCCCTGCACGCTCACCAGGCTGCCGCGCGGGGCGGCGAGCGCGGCCTGCAGCAGCGTGCTCTCGCGCAGGTCGCGGCCGGGTGCCGGCTCGTCGGCCGCCCGCCGCGCGAGCACTTTACCGTCCAGGCCGATCAGCTCCACGGCGGTCGCCGCGCCGAGCTGCAGCTCATCGCCGAAGGCCGCAAAGGCGTCGGCGGAAAAGCGCCCGGCGGCGAACAGGCGCGCCGTGCGTTCCTCGTAGGCGAGCGCGATGCTGGCGTTCGCCTGCTGGGCCGCGGCGATCTCCTCCGCACGCTCGTAGTTGATGCGCTCGAGCGTGAGCGACCATACCCCGATGACGAGGATGGCCGCGCAGGCCGGAATCGCTATGCCGGGGACGGCAAAGCTAGCGGGGATGTGGAGCGACACGGCGGCGAGCTGCTGCGCCTCAGTTCAAGGGTGTGCCGCGCGATGATCTCCTCCTCGTTGGTGGGGATGACGGCGACTTCGAAGCTGCCGAGCCAGCGCGCTGCCTGGCACACCGCCGCGCGCACCGGCGCCGCGTGCTCGCCGATGCCGCCGGTGAAAACCAGCGCATCGAGACCGCCGAGCGCGGCGGCGAGCGAGCCGACCTCGCGCACGATGCGGTACACATAGAGATCGATCGCCTCGCGCGCGCGCGCGTCGCCCGAGGCGAGCAGCGTGCGCATGTCGTGCGAGAGGCCGGAGACGCCGAGCAGGCCGGACTCCTTGTAGAGCAGCCGCTCGAGCTGGCGCGCGTCCATGCGCTTCTCGTCCATCAGATAGAGCAGCACGCCCGGATCGATGGCGCCCGAGCGCGTGCCCATCATGAGGCCGTCGAGCGCGGTGAAGCCCATGGTCGAGGCGACCGAGCGGCCGTCCTTGAGCGCGCACAGGCTCGCGCCGTTGCCGAGGTGAGCGACGATGATCTTCGAGCGGCCCGGCAGCACCTGCGGCAGCTTCCCGGCCACGTATTCGTACGAAAGGCCGTGGAAGCCATAGCGCTTGACGCCGGCGTCGTGCAGCGCCCGCGGCAGAGCGAAGCGCCGTGCGATCTCGGGCTGGGTCTGGTGGAAGGCCGTGTCGAAGCAGGCCACCTGCGGCAGGCCGGGATGCACCGCCATGACCGCGCGCACGCCGGCGAGGTTGTGCGGCTGGTGGAGCGGCGCCAGGGGCTCGAGTTTCTCCAGTTGATGGATAACGCCGTCGTCCAGCAGTGTCGGTTTCGAATATCTATCGCCGCCGTGCACCACGCGGTGTCCGGCGGCGAGGAGCTCGTAGCCGGCGAGCGGGATGCGGGCGAGCATGGTGGCGTGGTCGGCGCCCTCTTCCATGCCGCGCGTGCGGCATTGCAGCGTCTCCGAGTACAGCGCGTACTTGAGCGTCGACGAGCCGGCGTTGAGGACCAGCAGGGCGCGCCGATTCTTCATTACCGGGCGGCCCGGCGGTTGCGGGCGATGAGCAGCGCGATCGCGCAGGAGGCGACGCGCGCTTCGACCGGATCGGCGCGGCTGGTCAGCACGATCGGCACGCGCGCGCCGAGGACGATGCCCGCGCTGCCGGCATCGGCGAGGTACTCGAGCTGCTTCGCCACCATGTTGCCGGACTCGAGATCCGGCACGACCAGGATGTCGGCCTGGCCGGCGACGGCGGAGACGATGCCCTTGGTCTTGGCGGCGATGAACGACACCGCGTTGTCGAAGGCGAGCGGACCATCGAGCAGGCCGCCCTTGATCTGCCCGCGATCGGCCATCTTGCAGAGCGAAGCGGCGTCGAGGGTGGCGCGCATCTTCGAGTTCACCGTCTCGACCGCCGCCAGGATGGCGACCTTCGGCTCCTGGATGTTGAGCGCCAGCGCGAGGTCGATCGCGTTCTGCACGATGTCGACCTTGGCGTCGAGGTCGGGCTCGATGTTCACTGCCGCGTCGGTGATGAGCAGCGGCTTCGGGTAAGACGGCAGCTCCATGTAGAAGACGTGGCTCACGCGCCGCGCCGTGCGCAGCCCGTTGCCGCCGACCACTTCGGCCATCAGCTCGTCGGTGTGGAGGCTTCCCTTCATCAGCGCCTCCAGCTTGCCCTCGCGCACCAGCTGCACGCCGCGCGCCGCCGCCTCCTGGCTGTGCTCGGTCTCGAGGCGCTCGTAGGGGGCGATGGCGACGCCGAGCTCCTCGGCCGCGGCGAGCATCTTGGCGCCGGGCCCGATGAGCAGCGGCTTGATCAGGCCCGCTTCGGCTGCCGAGAGCGCGCCGCCCAGCGACTGGCGATCGCACGGATGCACCACGCCCATGCTGATGGCACCGCGGCCCTTGGTGAGCTCGATGAGGTGCCGGTAGCGCGCGCCCGGATCGTGCAGCCGCACTTCCGGCAGGCGGGC
>DATDCR010000518.1:0-4772 GCA_036524215.1 Burkholderiales bacterium | reverse complement strand
ACCGTGGCCAGGCGCCCGTTGGGCTTCAGCACTTCGAAACTGCGGGCGGTGACGTCGCCGCCCACCGTGTCGAAGACGGCGTCCACGCCTTTCACCTTCTGCGTGAAATCCTCGCTGCGGTAGTCGATCACCTCATCGGCGCCGAGCGATCGCACGTAAGCGTGGTTCGCCGCGCTCGCCGTGGTGATGACGTGGGCGCCGAGATGCTTGGCGAGCGCAATGGCGAAGCCGGCGACCCCGCCCGCGCCGCCCTGGATAAGGATGGTTTCACCCTTCCGCAGGTGCAACGTATCGTCGATCGCATGCAAGGCCGTCAGGCCGGCGAGCGCAATCGCAGCGCATTGCACGTGGGTGAGCTTCTCCGGCTTGCGGGCGACGATCTCCTCGCGGATGGCGATCTTCTCGGCATACGCGCTCTCGCGCGGGATCTCGCAGACGCCGAAGACGGCATCGCCCGGCTTGAAGTCGCGCCCACCCTTGACGATCACGCCCGAGAAATCGCGACCGGGGATATGCGGCAGCGGAACGGCCACCTTGGCTCCGTACTTGCCGCCGCGCATCTTCCAGTCGGCGGCGTTCACGCTCGCGGCGTGGATGTCGATGAGAAGCTCTCCGGCGGCAGGCACGGGATCGGGCAGCTCGTCGTATTCGAGGACTTCGGGGCCGCCGTGGCGGCGAAAGAACGCTGCTTTCATGCCGGCGATTGTATTTACAATCCGCCGGATGAAGATCGACATCTTTAACCACGTCATGCCGCAGGCGTACCTCGAGCTGGTGAAGAGCCACTCGAAGGAGCCCGGCATGGTGAAGCGCATGTCCAACCTGCGCATGCTGTGGGACATCGAGCATCGCGTGGCGATGCTGCGGGAGAAATTTCCCGACGTGCAGCAGGTGCTGACCCTCGGCCTGCCGAGCCCCGAGCTGCTCGGCGATGCCGCGCACTCGCCGCAGTTCGCGCGCGTGGCGAACGACGGCATGGCCGAGATGTGCCGCAAGTGGCCGAAGGAGTTTCCGGCCTTCGTCGCCTCGCTGCCGATGAACAACCCGGCGGCGGCGATCGAGGAGATGGACCGCGCCATCAACCAGCTCGGCGCGCGCGGCATCCAGATCATCACCAGCGTCGCCGGCCGGCCGCTCGACGACCCGGAGTTCTTCCCGATCTTCGAGCGCGCCACCAACCATCACGGCATTGCGATCTGGATGCATCCGGCTCGCCCCGGCTCGCGCCCCGACTATCCCGGCGAGCCGAAGTCGAAGTACGAGATCTGGCAGGTCCTCGGCTGGCCCTTCGAGACCAGCATCGCCATGGCGCGCATGGTGTTCTCCGGGCTGCTCGAGAAGCTGCCGAAGATGCGCATCATCACGCACCACTGCGGCGGCATGATCCCGTACTTCGCCGGGCGGGCGGAAACGCTGTGGGCGCAGCTTGGCTCGCGCTCGGCCGATGGCGACGAGGCCGAGGTGTTGAAGCGGCTCTCCAAGCCGCCAATCGAGTACTTCAAGATGTTCTACGGCGACACCGTCCTTGGCGGCGCCGCCGCGCCGCTCGCCTGCGGCATCGCCTTCTTCGGCATCGACAAGATCGTCTTCGCCAGCGACTGCCCGTTCGATCCCGAGGGCGGCCCGATGTTCATCCGCGAGGGCATCCGCTCGATCGAGGAGCTCGGCCTGCCCGAGGGCGACAAGCGCAAGATCTACTTCGGCAACGCCAAAGGTCTTCTCAAGCTTTGATGAATCTGATTGTGAACGGCGCCACCCGCGTGGTGGACGCCAAGCCTGACACGCCTTTGCTGTACGTCCTGCGCAACGACCTCGGCCTCGTCGGCAGCCGCTTCGGCTGCGGCAGCGGCCAGTGCGGCGCGTGCTTCGTGCTGGTCGACGGCAAGCCGATCGCGTCTTGCGACCTGCCCATCTGGTCCGTCGAGGGCAAGCAGATCACGACGGTCGAAGGCCTTGGCAAGAACGGTGAGCTCCATCCGGTGCAGAAAGCCCTCATCGCCGAGCAGGCGGCGCAGTGCGCGTACTGCATGAGCGGCATTGCCGTAAGCGCGTCCGCCCTTCTGGCCGCGAACCCATCTCCCACTGAACAACAAATCCGCGAAGCGCTGGACAAGCACCTGTGCCGCTGCGGGTCGCACAACCGCGTGGTGAAGGCCGTGATGCGAGCGGCCCATGAATAAGCCGATGGAGAAGCCGATCGCGCTGTCGGACGCGCGGCGCCTCACGCAGCGCGTGCATTTCGAGCGCGACGGCACCGTCACCATCGCCACCGGCAAGGTGGATCTCGGCCAGGGCATCAGCACGGCGCTGGCGCAGATCGCGGCCGAAGAGCTGGGTGTTGACCTGAAACTCATCAAGATACTTCCAGCGAGCACGGCCTATTCGCCGGATGAAGGCGTGACCTCCGGCAGCCTCTCCATCCAGGATGGCGGCAAGGGCCTGCGCAAGGCCTGCGCCGAGCTGCGCGCGATGCTTGCGAAGAGCGGGAAGAAAAGCTACTGGGAGCTGGAAGTCGCCGGCGACATTCCCGCCGACGCGCCCGAGAAGCCGGCCGCTGAATACCGCATCGTCGGCGCCGACGTGCCGCGCCTGGAGCTGCCCGGCAAGATCGCCGCGAAGCCGAGCTACGTGCACGACATGGTGCTGCCCGGGATGCTGCACGCGCGCATGATCCGGGCACCGCGCGCGCTGGCGAAGCTGAAGGATGTGCCTCAACCGCCGCCCGGCGTACAACTGATCAGGGACGGGAGCTTCGCCGCGGTGCTCGCCGAGCGCGAAGAAGACGCAATCGAGGCGGCGAAGAAGCTGCGCGCCAAGGCGCAGTGGGAAGGCGGACCGGCCATCCCGGACGACATCTATGCATGGCTCAAGTCGCACGCCGTGGAGAACGACGTCGCGAAGGAAAAGTCCGATCCGGCGGCCAAGGCGCGCGGCGTGAAGCGCGTGCAGGCCGAGTACCGCAAGCCGTTCATGGCCCACGCCTCGATCGGCCCGTCGTGCGCGGTGGCGCAGATGCTGGGCGAGAAGCTCCAGGTCTGGTCTCACACGCAGGGGATCTTCGGCCTCAGGCGCGAGATCGCGATGGTGACGCGACTCGCGGAAGAGGACATCGTCGTCAACCACCTCGAGGGTGCCGGCTGCTACGGGCATAACGGCGCCGACGACGTCGCGCTCGATGCCGCGCTCCTGGCGATCCGGGCGAAAGGCAAGCCCGTGCGCCTGCAATGGACGCGTGAAGACGAATTCGTCTGGGAGCCCTACGGCCCGGCAATGGTGGTGGCGCTCGATGCCGGGCTCGATGCCGAAGGCAGCGTCGTTTCCTGGCGCCACGATCTGTGGAGCAACGGCCATACGCATCGCCCCGGCCGGGCCGACAAGCCTGTCCTCGTCGCCGCCGAGGAGCTGGCGAACCCGATCGATCGCGCGCCGGCGGTCGATCCGGCGCTGCCGGCCGGCGGCGCGCACCGCAATGCCATCCCGCTCTACGAGTTTCCCGATCTGCTGGTGACGCGCCACTACGTGCGCGATGCGCTCATCCGCGGCTCGTCGATGCGTGCGCTCGGCGGCTACGCCAACGTGTTCGCCATCGAATCGTTCATGGACGAGCTCTGCAACGGCGATCCGGTCGGATTCCGGCTGCGCCACCTCAAGGATCCGCGCGGCCGTGCCGTGATCGAAGAAGTGGTTCGCCGTTCGAACTGGAATTCTTTTGCCAAAACCGAAGGCGTGGGCTACGGCATCGCTTTCGCAAAGTACAAGAACCTCGGTGCCTACTGCGCGATCGTGGCGGAGGTCGATGTCACGCACGAGCTGCGCGTCACGCGGCTCGTCGCGGCGGTCGATGTCGGCATCCCGGTGAATCCCGACGGCGTCGCAAACCAGGTCGAGGGCGGCTGCGTGCAGGCGACGAGCTGGACGCTGAAGGAAGCCTGGCGCCCGGGCGTCGCGGCGTGGGAGGATTATCCGATCCTGAAGTTCTCCGAGGCGCCGAAGGTCGAGGTTTCGCTTCTCAAGACCAACAACCCATCGGTCGGCGCGGGCGAGTGCATGATGGGGCCGACCGCCGCCGCGATCGCCAACGCGCTGCACGACGCGCTCGGCGTGCGCGTGCGCGAGCTGCCGCTCACGCCGGAGCGAATTGCCGCGGCGATCAATGCTTGAGCTCTATCACAGCGTGAACTCGGTCTGCGCGCAGAAGGTGCGCGTGGTGCTGGCGGAGAAGGGGCTGCCGTACGAGGAGCACCTGATGACCCTGCGCGGCGACCAGTTCGACGCGGACTACATGAAGCTCAATCCCAACGGCGTCGTGCCGACGCTGGTGCACGATGGCAAGCCCGTCATCGAGTCGTCGGTGATCCTTTACTACCTCGATGAGGCTTTTCCGAATCCGCCGCTCATGCCGCGCGATCTCCACCAGCGCGCGGCCGTGCGCCAGTTCAACAAGCTCGTTGACGAGTACGTGCACAACTCGTGCATCATCCTCACGTTTGCGACGGCATTCCGGCCCTGGTTCGCCGGCCTTAGCGGCGAGCAGATCGAAGCGCGCCTCGCCAAATCGCCGCTCAAGCAGCGCACGCAATACAAACGCGATGTCGCGCTGAATGGGCTGCAGTCCAAATACGTGCGCGATGCGCTCGGGCACCACGAGAAGCTCCTGAAGATGATGGATGCGGCGCTCGAGCGTTCGCCATGGCTCGCCGGCGAGCCCTTCTCGCTCGCCGACGCAGCGGTGATTCCCTACATCCTGCGCCTGGATTTGCTGCATCTTCGGA
>DATDCR010000517.1:0-38146 GCA_036524215.1 Burkholderiales bacterium | reverse complement strand
CCGCTCTATCATGGCGTCGAGATGGTGCGGCCGCTCGTCGCCGGTCAGTGGCCGGAGCACGTGGCGCTCCACACGGCTGTGCTGGCGGCCTACGCGCTCGTCGGCAGTGCGGTTGCCGTCTTCTTCGCGCGGCGACGCTTTTCGGCATGAGCGAAGCCTTCTTTGCCACTTGCCCGCGCGGCCTCGAGCCGCTGCTCGTGCGGGAGCTCTCGACGCTGGACGTCGCGGCGAGCGCGGTACCGGGAGGGGTCGCGTTCACCGGGGGCTGGCAGAGCTGCTATCGGGCCAACCTCTGGTCGCGGATTGCGTCGCGCATCCTTTGGCGCGTCGGCCAGTTCGACTATCGGAACGAGCACGATCTCTACGCCGCGGTCGGCGCCGTCGACTGGCCGCGGTACTTCAAAGTGGAGCGCACGCTGCGCGTGAACGTCACAGCGCAGAGGAGCCCGCTGAAGAGCCTCGAGTTCGCGACGCTGCGCATCAAGGATGCCGTCTGCGACCGCTTTCGCGCCAAGGTCGGCAGCCGGCCCAGCATCGACCGCTCGAACCCGGACGTTCGCGTCCATGCATTCCTGGAGGAGGAGCGCGGCACCCTGTACCTGGACACTTCCGGCGAGCCGCTCTTCAAGCGCGGCTGGCGTGCCGACGCGGCCGACGCGCCGTTACGCGAGAACCTCGCCGCTGGTATCGTGATGCTCACGGGCTGGCAGCCGAGCGAGGTGCTGCTCGATCCCATGTGCGGCGGCGGCACGTTCCTCGTCGAGGCGGCCGCCATGGCGCGGGGACGCGCGCCGGGCGCCAAGCGGGGGTTCGGCTTCGAAAAGCTTGCTGCCTTCGACGCCAAGGCGTGGGATGCCGTGAAGCGGGCCACTGCGCCGGGTGAGCACGCGCCGAGGCTCTTCGGCAGCGACACGGATCCAAAGGCGTTGAGCGCGACGCGCCGCAATCTGGCTGCCGCTGGGGTGGAGCGCTGGGTTGCCCTCGACCGGGCGGACGTCCTCGAGCGCGCGGCGCCTGCGCCTTCGGGCGTGATGGTGATGAACCCGCCCTACGGCGAGCGCATGGGAAGCGCGGAAGAGCTTGCCATTTTCTATCCAAAGCTCGGCGATGCGCTGAAGCAGCGCTTCGCCGGCTGGCGCTGCTACGTCTTTACGGCGGACATGCGCCTGCCGAAGCTGATCCGGCTCACGCCTTCGCGGCGCATCCCGCTATGGAACGGGGCGCTCGAGTGCCGCCTCTACGAGTTCCTCATCGTGGCGGGAACACACCGTAAGAAGTCAGCGCCGGCCTAGATAGTCCCAGGCCGGATTGCCGCCGGTCACACGGGGCCCATAGGCATACTTGAGGCGTGGTACGCGGGTGCCCGCCTTGTGCACAAGGAGCGGTTCTTCGCAGGCCGTATCTTCCGGCGTCCACGCAAGTTGGAGCTTGCGCATGAGGTTGAGGGCATCGAACGGTGCCTTCACCTTCACGTCATTATCGAAGTAAACGTACACGTCGCGCCCATCGCGGTCCCAGCGGCGGATGCGCCGCGCCCAGCTCGCCAGCGCGCGCTCGGAATAGCCGCTCGTGTAGATCCTCAGGTCGCCGTGCAGGCGCACGTAAACGAAGTCGGCGGTGACGTGGAACATCTTGGGCCACTTGCCGGCGGTATCGGCGACCACCAGCCCGATCCCGTGCTCGCGCAGCAGCCGCACGAACTCGCCCGTCATGAAGCTCGGATGACGGATCTCCACCGCGTGGCGCAGCGGCCGGTCGGCGTCGATCGCCAGGCGCGAGCGCCCCACCATGCGGCGATCGCGGCGCCGGGCGAGGGCGAGCGCCGCGCGCGTGGTTCGCGGCAGGAGCTCGAAGAACGCCGCCAGTCGCTCCGGCTTGAAGGTGAACATCGGCGGGAACTGCCAGAGGAAAGGACCGAGCTTTTCCTTCAGGTTGAGAATCCCCGACGCGTAGAAGTTGGCAAGCGGTCTTTCGATGTTCTTCAGCCGCAGCATGTGCGTGATGTAACGCGAGCCCTTCAGCGCGAAGACGAAGCCCGCCGGCGTCTCGCTGTGCCACTGCTCGTAATACTCGGGCCGCTGCAGCGAGTAGAACGAGCCATTGATCTCCACCGTCGGGAAGTGGCGGCCGCAGAACTCGAGCTCGCGGCGCTGCGGCAGACCCTCCGGATAGAACACCTTGCGCCACGGCTCGTAGCGCCACCCCGAGATGCCGATGCGCACCATGGCGCCTTACGCGAACTTCAGCTTCTTCCAGGCGTCGAGCTTGCCGACGCGCTGCAGCCCCTCGTGGTCCGTGAGGTCCAGCCGCAGCGGCATCAGCGAGACGTAGCCCTGCTCGATCGCCCAGCGGTCGGTGCCTTCCTCGGTCGCTTCCACGGGCACTACGGTGAACCAATAGTGCGTGCGTCCCATTGGATCCTTCGACGGCACGACCTTGCCGTCATAGTGGCGCAGCGACTGTCGCGTCCACAGCGTTCCGCGCGGCGGCTGCGCCGGAAAGTTGACGTTCACGAGGCAAAGGTCGGGGATGCCGAGCAGCATTTCGAGCACCGACGCCACCCACGGTTTCAGCACGTCGAAGTTCGGCTGCTCCTTGTCGGTGGCGGGCGCGCTGAAGGCGATGCCGCGCTTGCCCAGCAGCGCGGCCTGCTTCGCGCCGGCGAGGGTGCCGGAATGCCAGACCGCATTGCCCAGGTTGGTGCCGATGTTGATGCCCGAAAGCACCACATCGACGTGGTCCCATAACGTCGTGCCGAGCATCACGCAGTCGCCCGGCGTGCCGTTCACGCGATAGGCATCGAGGCCGGGCAGCGGCGTGCGCTTGTAGCTCACCGGGCGGGAGGCGGTGATGGAGTGGCTGGCCGACGACATTTCCACGTCGGGAGCGACGACACGGACTTCGCCGAACCGCGCGGCGACCTGCGCCAAGGCGGCTATGCCCGGGCTATAGACGCCATCGTCGTTCGTGATGAGGATGCGCATGATGGTTGCCCAGCAAGCAACGTGCGCGTCACGCTGATCCACAACCCGGGCGCCGGGCGCCAGGGCGCCGGCCAGACTGCCCGGTTGCGCAGCTGCCTCGCCGCGTCCGGCTACGACGTGCGCTACCAGTCGTCCAAGGAGGAGGGCTGGAAAAAGGCGCTGCGCAAGCCGGCGGATCTCGTCGTGGTCGCGGGCGGCGACGGCACGGTAGCGCGCGTGACCCGGCGCATGGTCGGTCGCGGCGTGCCGATGGCGGTGCTGCCCTCCGGCACGGCGAACAACATCGCGCGCACGCTCGGGCTCGTCGAGCGCCCGTTCGAAGAGCTGGTGCGCGGCTGGCGCGAAGCGCGGCGCGTCAAGCTCGACGTCGGCGTCGCCGCCGGCCCCTGGGGCGAGCGCTACTTCGTGGAGGGCGTCGGCGCGGGCCTTTTCGCCGGCATGCTGGCCGATCCGGCAAGCGGGAAGGTGAAGGCGCGCGCCGGCGCCGTCGAGCACGGCCTGGACAGGCTACGCGACGCGGCGCTGCACTGCGAGCCGGTCGATATCGCCGCCGTGCTCGACGGCGAAGACATTTCCGGCCGCTACATCCTCCTGGAAGCGGTCAACCTGCGCTACGTCGGTCCGAATCTCCACCTCGCCCACGACAGCCAGCCGGGCGACGGGCAGTTCGACGTCGTGCTCGTGACGGAAACCGAGCGCGAGCGCCTGGTCCACTACCTCGAGCAGTGGCAGAACAACCGCGAGCGGATCGGCATGCTGCCGACGCGCCGCGGGCGCCGGCTGCAGATCGAGTGGACGGGATTTCCCCTGCACATCGACGACAAGCTGCGGCCGAAGAGCAAGGTCAAGCCGAAGCAGATGGCGGGCGTGGTCGAGGCGCGCCTCGCCGGCGACACGGTCGAGTTTCTCGTCCCGTAAAAACGCAAAAGGCCGCTGGCGCGGCCTTTTGTCGAGCCAGCCCGGACCTAGACGATGTCGAGGTGCTCGATGCCTTTGCTGAGGTCCTTCTCCTTGGCCATCTTGCTGTTCAGCTTGATGTTGAGGCGCACCTCGTTGGTCGAGTCGGCGAAGCGCAGCGCATCCTCGTAGCTGATGCGGCCGGCCTCGAAGAGATCGAACAGCGCCTGGTCGAAGGTCTGCATGCCGAGCTCGCGCGACTTCTTCATGATTTCCTTGATCTCGTGGATCTCGCCCTTGAAGATGAGGTCCGAAATGAGCGGCGAGTTGAGCAGCACCTCGACCGCGGCGACACGCCCCTTGCCTTCCTTCATGGGAAGCAGTCGCTGCGAGATCACCGCCTTCAGGTTGAGCGAAAGGTCCATCAAGAGCTGCTGGCGGCGTGCTTCGGGGAAGAAGTTGATGATGCGGTCCATCGCCTGGTTGGAGTTGTTGGCGTGCAGCGTGCCGAGCGCCAGGTGGCCGGTCTCGGCGAAGGCGATGGCGTGCTCCATCACTTCCATGTCGCGGATCTCGCCGATCAGGATCACGTCGGGCGCCTGGCGCAGCGTGTTCTTCAGGGCCGCCTGCCACGAGTCGGTGTCGACGCCGACCTCGCGCTGGGTGATGAGACAGTTCTTGTGCGGGTGGACGTACTCGACCGGGTCCTCGATGGTGATGATGTGGCCGTGCGAGTTCTCGTTGCGATAGCCGATCATCGCGGCGAGCGAGGTGGACTTGCCCGAGCCCGTGCCGCCGACGAAGAGCACCAGGCCGCGCTTGGTCATCGCCACGTCCTTCAGCACCGGCGGCAGCTTGAGGTCCTCGAAGTTCGGGATGGTGGTGGTGATGACGCGCAGCACCGCCCCGACCATGCCCTGCTGCACGAAGCAGTTGACGCGGAAGCGGCCGATGCTCGCGGGGCTGATGGCGAAGTTGCATTCCTTGGTGGCCTCGAACTCGGCCGCCTGCTTGTCGTTCATGATCGCGCGCACCAGCATCGCGGTGTGCTGCGCGTTGAGCGCCTGCTGCGAGACCGGCGTCATCTTGCTGTCGATCTTCATCGCCGGCGGAAAGCCGGCGGTGATGAAAAGGTCTGACCCTTTTTTCGCGATCAGCGCGCGCAGCAGGTCGTAGATGAACTTGGTTGCTTGTTCGCGTTCCATGGATTTACCCCGCGAAGTTGTCCTTGTTGGCGGCCTTGCCGCGTGCCTCGGCTATCGAGACCACGTTCCTCTGCACCAGCTCCTGCAGGTTCTGGTCGAGCGTCTGCATGCCGATCTGCCGCCCGGTCTGGATCGCGGAATACATCTGCGCGATCTTGTTCTCGCGGATCAGGTTGCGGATCGCCGGCGTGCCGATCATGATCTCGTGCGCGGCGCAGCGTCCCTGGCCGTCCTTGGTCTTGAGCAGCGTCTGCGAGATCACGGCGCGGATCGATTCGGAAAGCATCGCGCGCACCATCTCCTTCTCCGCTGCCGGGAACACGTCGACGATGCGGTCGATGGTCTTCGCCGCCGACGACGTATGCAGCGTGCCGAACACCAGGTGGCCCGTTTCGGCGCCGGACAGCGCGAGGCGAATCGTCTCCAGGTCGCGCATCTCGCCCACCAGAATCACGTCGGGGTCCTCGCGCAGCGCGCTACGCAGGGCGTTTGAGAACGACAGCGTGTGCGGGCCGACCTCGCGCTGGTTGATCAGGCACTTCTTCGACTCGTGCACGAACTCGATCGGGTCCTCGATGGTGAGGATGTGGCCGTGCTCGTTCTCGTTGATGTGGTTGACCATCGCGGCGAGCGTGGTCGACTTGCCCGACCCTGTCGGGCCGGTGACCAGCACGATGCCGCGCGGCTGGTCGGAGATGTCGGCGAAGATCTTCGGGCACTTGAGGTCCTCGAGCGACAGGATTTTGGACGGGATCGTGCGCATCACCGCGGCGGCGCCGCGCTGCTGCACGAACGCGTTCACGCGGAAGCGGGCCAGGTTGGGAACCGCGAACGAGAAGTCGCACTCGAGGTTCTCCTCGTAGAACTTGCGCTGCCCGTCGTTCATGATGTCGTAGATCATCCCGTGCACGTCCTTGTGCTCCATCGGCGGCACGTTGATGCGCCGAACGTCGCCGTGCACGCGGATCATCGGCGGCAGACCCGAAGACAGGTGCAGGTCCGATGCCTTGTTCTTCACCACGAAGGCGAGCAGCTCGGTGAGATCCATTACAATCCTCCCAGATCCGCGGCTATAAATTTTTTCCGCAGTATCAGGGCATTATGGCAACAATTGCCGAAAACCTGCAAGCTGTGAAAGCCCGCATTGGTCGGGCGGCGCAAGCCGCCCGTCGCGATGCCGGCAGCGTGCGTTTGCTGGCGGTTTCAAAGACGCATCCCATGGCCCGCATCGAGGAAGCGCGCGCCGCCGGCCAGCTTGCTTTCGGCGAGAACTACGTCCAGGAAGCGCTCGAAAAAATGGACGCGCTGCCGCAGCTCGAGTGGCACATGATCGGGCCGCTCCAGAGCAACAAGACGCGCGCGGTCGCCGAGCGCTTCTACTGGGTGCAGACCGTGGAGCGCGGAAAGATTGCACAGCGGCTCTCGGCGCAGCGGCCGCGCAGCCTGCCGCCGCTCAACGTGCTGCTTCAGGTCAACGCCTCGGGTGAAAGCACGAAGAGCGGGGCGCCGTACAGCGAGCTCGCCAGGCTCGCCGAGCTCGTCGCGTCGCTGCCCGGCCTCAGGCTGCGCGGCCTGATGGCGATCCCTGAGCCGGGCGCGCCGCGCGAGCGCTATCGCGAAGTGCGCGAAGCCTTCGAGGCGTTGCGCGGGCCGTTCGACCTCGATACCTTGTCGATGGGGATGTCGGACGACCTGGAGCTGGCCATCGCGGAAGGCGCCACCATGGTGCGCATCGGTACCGCCATTTTCGGACCGAGAAGCGTCGGCTCGCGCCGCAACGAAAAGTCGGCGGCGTGAACATCGCCTTCTTGGGCGGGGGCAACATGGCGAGCGCGCTGATCGGCGGCCTGGTCGCCAAGGGATTCGATGCGCGCTCGATTTGCGTCATCGAGGTCAGCCCGGCGGCGCGCGAGCGGCTCGCGGCAAAGTATCCCTTGCACATCGCCACGGCGCCCGACGCCGTGGTGCAGAAGGCCGAGGTGCTGGTCCTGGCAGTGAAGCCGCAGGACATGCGCGCCGCCCTCGCTTCGCTCGGCGGCACGGTACGCGGCAAATTGATCGTGAGCATTGCCGCCGGCGTTCGTCTCGCTGCGCTGTCGCGCTGGCTCGGCGGTTACCGAAAGCTCGTGCGCTGCATGCCCAATACCCCGGCCATGGTCGGCGCCGGCATCACCGGTCTGCATGCGCTGCCGGAAGTCGACGCTGCGGAGCGCGAACGCGCGGCGACCATCCTCGCCGCCGTCGGCGAAGTCGTGTGGCTGCCCGAAGAGCGGCTGCTCGATGCGGTAACGGCGGTGTCGGGCAGCGGCCCGGCCTACGTGTTCTGGCTGATCGAGCAGCTCGCCGCCTTTGCCGAGCAGTCGGGCATCGCGAAAGCGGATGCCGTGAAGCTCGCGGCGCACACCGTCCTCGGCTCCGCCCGCCTTGCCGCCGCGAGCAACGAGCCGCCGTCGAAGCTGCGCGCGAACGTGACCTCGAAGGGCGGCACCACCGAGGCAGCGCTCGGCGTGTTCGCGGACGAAAAGATGGCCGAACGCTTCGAGCGCGCGCTCGCGGCCGCTACCCGCCGCAGTGCAGAGCTCGGCGACGCGCTGGGCAAGGACTGACGTGCTCGCGCAGATCGGCACCTTCCTCGTCGACACGATCGTCTCCTTCCTCGTGTTCCTGCTGCTCACGCGCTTCCACCTGCAATGGCTGCGCGTGCCGTTCCGCAATCCGATGGGCGAGTTCCTGATCGCCACGACGAACTGGATCGTGCTGCCGGGACGGCGCGTGATCCCCGGCCTGGCCGGCTTGGATCTCGCGACGCTGCTCGAGGCCTGGCTGCTGCAAGGACTCGGCCTGGCGGCGCAGGCCGCGCTCGCCGGCGCCGAACCTGGTGCGCTCGCGATCGTGGCGGTCGCGGCCGTGGATCTCGTGCGCTACAGCCTCTACATCTTGGTCTTCGCGGTGTTCGTGCAAGTCGCTATTTCGTGGATCAATCCCGACGCGCCGCTCGGTCCGCTCTTCGACATGGTGACGCGTCCCTTTCTGCGCCCGCTGCGCCGCTATGTGCCGCCGGTCGGACGGGTCGACCTGTCGCCGCTCGTGCTGCTCGTCATCCTCTACGTGCTGCTGATTCCGCTCGCGCACCTGCGCCTCGCGGCGGCCATGCTGTGATCCTCGACGTGCATGTGCAGCCGGGCGCGAAGCGCTCGGAGTTCGCCGGACGGCACGGCGAGCGCACGAAGATCCGGCTCGCCGCGCCCGCCGTCGACAACAAGGCGAACGAGGCGCTGGTGGAATTCCTGGCCGAGCATTACGGCGTGCCGAGGCGCAATGTGCGCATTGCAAGCGGGCAGAAATCGCGCCGGAAGCGCGTCGTCATCGAGGGGGTCTAGATGGCCGACGAGAAACAGCTGAAGACCGTCGTCACGGTCGCGTATGCCTTGCAGGCCGCCGGGTTCTTCTTCGGCATCACCTGGATCGTTGCCGTGGTGGTCGACTACGTGAAGCGCGATGACGCCGAGGGGACGTGGCTCGCTTCGCACTTCCGCTGGCAGATCCGCACCTTCTGGTGGGGGCTGCTCTGGGGCGTCATCGGCGTCCTCCTCGCCTTCGTGCTGGTCGGCTTCGCCGTGCTCGCGGCGGACGCCGTGTGGATCATCTACCGGATCGTGAAGGGCTGGCTGCGCCTGACCGAGCACCGCGAGGTGCCCTAGAGAAGCGCGTTTCCTCCGGATAGGGGTAAACGTCTTCCTGGATGCCGGCGCGCACGTGCGCCTGCTTCTCCAGCCAGAAGTCCGCGTCGAGCAGGTCGCGGTGATGCGCGTAGAAGATCTCGCGCGCGTGCGGATCCGAAACCAGGAAGCGGTCGAATTGCTCGGGGAAGACGTCCGTCTCGCCGATGCGCCAATAGGGCTCGGCGGCGATCTCCTCCTCATAGCTCGCCGCGGGCGGGATGCGGCGGAAGCTTATCTCGCTGATCGGCTGGATCTCGTCGTAGTCGTAGAACACGACGCGGTCGTGCCGCGTGATGCCGAAGTTCTTGAGCAGCATGTCGCCGGGGAAGATGCCGGCGCCGGCGAGCTCCTTGATCGCCTGGCCGTACTCGCGCAGCGCCTGGCGCAGCGCCGCTTCGTCGCCGTCGCGCCGGCAGCGCTCGACGTAGAGGTTGAGCGGCTCCATGCGCCGCTCGATGTAGACGTGGGCGATGACGATCTCGTCGCCGTCGAACTCGATGCCGGAGGCGCATTCGCGCTCGAGCTCCTCGAGCAGCGCGGCGTCGAATCGCGCGCGCGGCAGCGCGACGAGCGAATATTCGAGCGTGTCGGCCATGCGCCCGACGCGATCGTGCAGCTTCACCATCAGGTACTTGTCCATCACCGTCTGCCGGTCGATCTCCTTGGGCGGCGCGAAGTGGTCGCGGATTACCTTGAAGACGTACGGGAACGACGGCAGCGTGAACACCAGCATCACCATGCCCTTGATGCCGGGCGCCACCGTGAAGCGGTCGGTCGAGTGCTTGAGGTGGTAGTGGAGGTCGCGATAGAAGAGCGTCTTGCCCTGTTTGGCGAGGCCGACCGCCATGTAGAGCTCGGCGCGCGGCTTGCGCGGCATCAGCCAGCGCAGAAACGACACGCAGGCCGCCGGCACTTCCATGTCGACGAAGAAATAGGCGCGCGCGAACGAGAACAGCACGAGCAGCTGGTCTTCGCCCAGCAGCAGCGCATCGAGATAGAGCTCGCCGCGCTCGTTCTGCAGGATCGGCACCGCGAAGGGAACTTCCTGCCCGGCATTGACCAGCCGGCCGACCGCGTAGGCGCCCTTGTTGCGGAAGAAGAGCGAGCCGATGACCTGGATCTGCAGATCGGGATGCGCGCGTGCCGGCCGCGGATAGTGCCGGCGCAGCGCGCGCACGATGTTGCGCATGTCGCGCGCCGGATCTTCCCACCGGTTCTTCAGGCCGAAGCTCTTCGCGATCGCGCGCAGCGTCCTTCTCAGCCCGTCGCGCAGCGGGTAATAGCAGCGGTAGGTCGCGCGCTCGCCTTCGAGGTGCTCGGTCGCGATGGCCGGCCGCCAGAAGATGAATTCATTGTGGTAATGGCGGCGGTGCAGGACTTCGCAGGCGACCGAGTTGTAGAAGGTCTCGGCGCATTCCGGTTGATGGTGCTCGTGCAGGAGCACGATGTACGCCAGCTTGATCGCCGGCCACAGCGACTCGTCGCTCGCCGCCTGCGGATACTCCTCGCGCACCTGCTCGACCGCCTCGCGCACGCGCTGGTCGTACATCTGGATGCGCGAGCTGGAGAGCGCGCGCATTTCCGACCAGGCGGCGCGCTCGTAAAGTGCCTTCGCGCGCACCGCGGCGTCCCGGAATAGCCGGTAATGCTTGTCGAAGCCGGCGAGGATGCAGCGCGCGACCTCCTGCGGCAGGCTGGAACGCCGCTCCTGCGCTGGCCGCGCCAGCGCCGCAGTGGTCGCGGGCGCCCTCACGCGGCCGCTAGTCGAGCCTTCTTCTCGGCCGTCTCTTCAAAGAACTGCTCGTCCTCCGTGGAGCCGTGCAGCGCGGTGGTCGAAGCCGTTCCGCCCGCGACGACCTGCGTGACTTCGTCGAAGTAGCTGGTGCCGACCTCGCGCTGGTGCTTGACGGCGGTAAAGCCTTTCTCGGCGGCGGCGAATTCCTTCTGCTGCAGCTCGACGAAAGCGCTCATGCCGTTTCTCGCGTAGCCGTGCGCCAGCTCGAACATGGAGTAATTGAGCGCGTGGAAGCCGGCCAGCGTGATGAACTGGAACTTGTACCCCATCGCGCCGAGCTCGCGCTGGAACTTGGCGATCGTGGCGTCGTCGAGGTTGCGCTTCCAGTTGAACGAGGGCGAGCAGTTGTAGGCGAGCATCTTTCCCGGATGCGCCTTCTGCACCGCCTCGGCGAACCGGCGGGCGAACTCGAGGTCGGGCTTGCCCGTCTCGCACCACACCATGTCGGCGTAAGCGGCGTAGGCGATGCCGCGCGAGATCGCCTGCTCGAGGCCGTTCCTGACGCGATAGAACCCTTCGGCGGTGCGCTCGCCGATGACGAACGGCTTGTCGTTTTCATCCACGTCGGAAGTCAGCAGGTTCGCCGCTTCGGCGTCCGTGCGTGCGAGGAGGATGGTGGGCACCCCGGCGACGTCTGCGGCGAGGCGCGCGGCGACGAGCTTCTGCACCGCTTCCTGCGTCGGCACGAGGACCTTGCCGCCCATGTGACCGCATTTCTTGACCGAGGCGAGCTGGTCCTCGAAGTGCACGCCGGCGGCCCCGGCCTCGATCATGGCGCGCATCAACTCGTACGCGTTCAGCACGCCGCCGAATCCGGCCTCGGCGTCGGCGACGATCGGCGCCAGGAAATCCGTGTCGCCTGCCTTTGCATTTCCTTCCGCGGCTTCCATCCACTGGATCTGGTCGGCGCGCATGAGCGCGTTGTTGATGCGCTTGACGACCGTCGGCACCGAAGACACCGCGTAGAGCGACTGGTCGGGGTACATCTGCAGCGAATCGTTCGCGTCCGCCGCCACTTGCCAGCCCGAAAGGTAGATCGCCGGAACCCCGGCCTTCACTTGTTGCACGGCCTGGTTCCCGGTGAGCGCGCCCAGGGAATGCACGAACGGGTGCTCGTGCATCAGGCGCCACAGTTTTTCTGCGCCGCGCTTGGCGAGCGTGTGCTCGACCGATACGCTGCCGCGCAGACGCACGACATCCGCCGCCTTATACGCGCGCTTGACGCCTTTCCAGCGCGGGTTCTGCGCCCACTCTTCCTCGAGCGCCTGGATTTGTTCTTGTCGGCTCATTTCGCGGGTCTGCACGTCGTCCCCTCCAAGAGTTGTAAATACGTACAGTGTGCGGGCGTGCGTTTCGCGGAGCAACACGCCAAATGGCCTACGCTAGGCGCAACAAAACAAGGATTTACATGGGCTTAGCGCACCATGATTTCATGATGCGGCACGGGGTTTCAAAATATGTTGCTGCGCGGCAAAAGCCGCTAGGTCTGCACGAGCTTGCGGTACCGATGCACGCTCATCAGGATGCCGACGCCGATGAAAAGCGTGAGAAGGGCGGTGCCGCCATAGGAGAGGAAAGGCAGGGGCACCCCCACCACCGGCAGGATGCCCGACACCATGCCCATGTTGACGAAGGCGTAGGTAAAGAACATGAGCGAGATGCCACCGGCGAGAAGCCGCGCGAACACGGTGGCCGCGTTCGCCGCGATCATCAGCCCGCGCGCGATGAGCAGCAGGTAGAGAACGAGCAGCACGAGGTTGCCGATCAGCCCGAATTCCTCCGAGAACACGGCGAAGATGAAGTCGGTGTGCCGCTCGGGGATGAACTCGAGGTGCGCCTGGGTGCCGTTCAGCCAGCCCTTGCCCCAGAGGCCGCCGGAGCCGACCGCAATCGTCGACTGGATGATGTGGTAGCCGGCGCCGAGCGGATCGGTGGTCGGGTCGAGAAGGGTGAGCACCCGCTTTCGCTGGTAATCGTGCAGGAATCCCCAGCCGATGGGCAGCGCCGCCAGTCCGATGCCGCCTAGCGTGCCGAGCACTTTCCAGCCGACGCCGGCGAAGAAAATGACGTAGAACCCCGCCGCGCCGACGAGCGCCGCGGTGCCGAGGTCCGGCTGCCGCGCGATGAGGCCGAGCGGCACGATGAGGAGCAGCGCGGCGACACCGAAGTTGCGCAGCTTGAGCGTTGTCTCGTGCTTGTGGAAGTACCACGCCAGCATGAGCGGCAGCGCGAGCTTCATCATCTCGGAAGGCTGGAAGCGCGTGACGCCGACATGCAGCCAGCGGCGCGCGCCGTTCACGACGTCGCCGAACAGCGCGACCGCCACCAGGAACGCAAGCCCGATCAAGTAAGCCGGGATGGCGAGGCGCATCATCGTCTGCGGCGCGATCTGCGCCACGAGCCACATGGCGACCAGCGCTACGGCGAGGTTCAGCACCTGGCTCAGAACGCGCGACGGGCTCTCGAACGTGGCGGAAAAAAGCGCCGCCAGTCCGAGCATCGACAAGGTCATGATCAGAACCAGCAGCGTGCTATCGATGCCTTCGGTCAGCCGGTGCGCGACGCGGCGGAACGACCTGTTGCCGGCGAGCTCCATCAATCGCTCTCGTCCTCGTCGTCCGCCGGCAGGTCCGCCGCCGGGACTTCCATCTGCGCCGGGACCTTGCCGAGCATGAAATAGTCGAGCACCGTGCGCGCGAGAGGCGCGGCGGCACGCGCGCCGAAGCCGCCGTTCTCGACGATCACGGCGAGCGCGATGCGCGGGCTCTCGACCGGCGCGAAGGCGATGAAGAGCGAATGGTCGCGATGCCGCTCGGCGACTTTCGACTCCTCGTATTTCTCGCCCTGCTTCATGGCGATCACCTGCGCCGTGCCGGTCTTGCCGCCGACCGTGTACGTCACCCCGGCGAAGGCGCGGGCGCCGGTGCCTTCCTTGTTCACGCCGGCCATCGCGCGCTTGATGAATTCGACGTTCTCGCGCTTGAGCGCGACGGTGTGCAGGATCTCGGCCGGGATCTCGCGCCGCTCGCCGCTGCGGGCGTTGTCGATGTGCGCGATGAGGTGCGGCTTGTACATCGTGCCGCCGCTGGAAACGACGGCCATCGCCTGGGCGAGCTGGATCGGCGTGTACGAGTTGTAGCCCTGGCCGATGCCGATCGAGATCGTCTCCCCGGGGTACCACTTCTGGTCGGCCGGGCGCTTGAAGCGCCGCAGCTTCCACTCCGGGGAGGGCAGCACGCCGAGCGATTCGCCGGCGAGGTCGATGCCCGTGCGTGCGCCGAAGCCGAACGGCGCCAGGAAGCGCGCGATGGCGTCGATGCCCATGTCGTTCGCGAGGTGGTAGTAGTACGTATCGCAGGACTCGGTGATCGACTTGTACAGGTCGACCACGCCGTGGCCGCCTTTCTTGTCGTCGCGGAAGCGGCGGCCGCCGAAGTCGAAGTAGCCCGGATCGAAGATGCTGCTCGACGGCCTGCGCTTGCCGGTTTCCAGGGCGCCGAGCGCGAGGTAGGGCTTGAACGTCGATCCCGGCGGATACAGGCCGGAGATGGCGCGATTGTTCAGCGGCTTGTCGAGGGAGCTGTTGAGCTCGGCCCAGTACTGCGGATCGATGCCGTCGACGAATAGATTCGGGTCGAAGTTGGGCTTCGACACCATGGCGAGCACGCCGCCCGTGCCGGGGTCGATGGCGACCAGCGCGCCGCGCCGCTCGCCGAAGGCGATTTCGGCGACCTGCTGGAGCCGCATGTCGAGCGTGAGGACGACGTTGTTGCCGGGCTGGGAAGGCGTGCGCGAAAGCGTGCGGATGCCGCGCCCCGCGGCATCGATCTCCACCTGCTCGAAGCCCGTCGTGCCGTGCAGCTCCGATTCGTAGGTGGCTTCCAGGCCGGACTTGCCGATGTAATCGGTGCCGCGATAGTTGGCGCTGACGCCTTCTTCCTCGAGCCGCTCCTGGTCGCCCTGCGTGACGCGGCCCATGTAGCCGATGGCGTGCGAAGCGACGTCGCCGAACGGGTACTGGCGGAAGAGCCTCGCCTTGATGTCGACGCCTTCGAAGCGATAGCGGTTGGCGGCGAACTTGGCGACTTCTTCGTCCGAGAGGCGGTTGCGCACGGGCAGGCTCTCGGCGTTGCGCGTCTCCGCGAGCAGCTTCTTGAAGCGCGCCCGATCGCGGGGCTGGATGTCGACCAGCTCAGCCAGCTCGTCGATCGTGCGCTCGAGATTCTTGACGCGCGCCGGGTAGATCTCCAGCGTATACGCGGAGTAGTTGCGCGCGATGACGACGCCGTTGCGGTCGACGATCAGGCCGCGGTTCGGCGTGACCGGCACGATCGAGATGCGGTTGTCCTCGGCCTTCGCCTGGTAGACGTCGTGCTGCACGACCTGCAGGTAGAAGAAGCGCGCGGCGAGAAGCCCGAATGCGATCAGCACCACCACGCCGGCGATGCCGACGCGAAGCTGGAACTGGTAGAGCTCCTGCTCGGAGTTGCGGATCTCCCTACCGCGCATCGCTCGCTTTCACCTAGATTGCCTGCTCCCGCTCGGGCCGCCGCTGGGGCAGCAACAGCAGCCAGGTCACCAGCGGCCATAGCAACGCGCCGACGAGGGGACCGACGATCAGCGGCCAGCCCGGTGAGCTGTCGCCGGCCGCCAGGCGCACGACCAGCATCGCGCCCTCCGAGACCAGAAGGATGACGGCGATATGGAGCGACTGCAGCACGGGTCCGAACCAGAGGATACGCCGCGACAGCCACACCGAAAGGAACGCGAGCAGCGAGTAGGCGAGCGCGTGCTGCCCGAGAAGCACGCCGTTCCCCGCGTCCGCGACAAGGCCGAGCGACCAGCCGACGCCCAGGCCGACAAGCCGCGGCTGCCGCACGCACCAGAAAGTGAGCACCAGGGCGACGAAGTCAGGCACCACGCGCAGATCGCGCCAGGGCAGGAAATCCAGGAACAAGGCGAGCACGAACGAGGCGATGATCGTGCTGGTGCGTGCCGGCAGGAGGATCTGCGACCTACCGGGCATCATCGACCTTCTCCATTGCCTTGGCACGCCCGCGACGCGGCTTTTCGCCGCGCCGCTCCTTCTGCGCTTCGTCGGGCCGCGGCGGCATCACCGACTCGTTCGACAGCACCAGCACGTAACGGCCGCGATCCACGCCGGCCGTCGGCTTGCAGACCACGCGCGCAAAGGTGTGCTCGGCATCGCGCTCTACGCGCACCACGGTCGCGACCGCCAGGCCGGCGGGGTAGGTGCCATCGATGCCCGAGGTGACCAGCTGGTCGCCGTTCTGGATTTCCGCGTTCGCCGGCGTGAAGCGCAGCTCGAGCATGCCGCTGCCGCCTGCGCCGAACGCCACGGCGCGAAGGCCGTTGCGGACCACCTCGACCGGGATGGCCTGGTCGGGATTGGTTATCAGGGTGACTTCAGACACCAGCGGATGCACGCGCGTCACCTGGCCGATCACGCCGACTTCGTCGGCCACCGGGCTGCCTGCCCGCACGCCTTGCACCGCGCCGCGGTCGATGAAGAGCTTCTGCGCGTACGGATCGCGGCCGAGGTAGAGGACCTCGGCCGGCGCCGCCTTCACCGGCATCTTCTCCGCCGCGCCGATCGTGCGTCGCAGCTCGATCACCTCCATCTGCAGCCCACGGTAGCGCTGTGCATCCTGCGCATTGGCGAGCGCCCGCTCGCGCAAGCGCTCGTTTTCTTCCATCAGGCTCGCCTGGGTGGAGAAGTAGCCGCCGACGCGCACCGCGAGATCGATCGGCGCGGTCGCCGCGCGCTGCAGCGGGTACGCAGCGAGCGCCAGCCAGCTGCGCAGGCCCTCGACGTAGCGGAAGCGGGCATCGATGACGAGAAGCGCCAGCGACAGCGAGGCAAAAAAGAAAAGCCGGACTAGCGGTGCCGGTCCGCGCTTGAAGAAGGGCGGGGGGGTGTGATCCATCCCCCGCTATTCTCTCAGTCGTTGGTGAAGATCGGGCCGAAGTGCTCCATCTTCTCCAGTGCCTTGCCCGAGCCGCGCACCACGCAGGTGAGCGGGTCGTCGGCCACGATGACCGGCAGGCCGGTCTCTTCCATCAGCAGGCGGTCGAGGTCGCGCAGCAGCGCGCCGCCGCCCGTGAGCACCATGCCCTTCTCGGCGATATCGGCGCCGAGCTCCGGCGGCGTCTGCTCGAGCGCGGACTTCACGGCCGAGACGATCTGGTTGAGCGGCTCGGTCAGCGCCTCGAGGATCTCGTTCGAGGAGATGGTGAAGCTGCGCGGAATGCCTTCGGCCAGGTTGCGGCCTTTCACCTCCATCTCGCGCACTTCGCTGCCGGGGAACGCCGAGCCGATCTCCTTCTTGATCAGCTCCGCCGTGGTTTCGCCGATCAGCATGCCGTAGTTGCGGCGGATGTAGTTGATGATCGCCTCGTCGAACTTGTCGCCGCCGACGCGCACCGAGCCGGCATACACCATGCCGCCGAGCGAGATCACGCCGACCTCGGTCGTGCCGCCGCCGATGTCGACCACCATCGAGCCGGTGGCTTCCGCCACCGGAAGGTCCGCGCCGATCGCCGCCGCCATCGGCTCTTCGATCAGATAGACCTGGCCCGCGCCGGCGCCGATCGCGCTTTCGCGGATCGCACGGCGCTCGACCTGCGTCGAGCCGCAGGGCACGCAGATGATGATGCGCGGGCTCGGCGAGAAGAGCTTGTTGTCGTGCACTTTCTTGATGAACTGCTTGAGCATCTGCTCGGTGACCGTGAAGTCGGCGATCACGCCGTCCTTCATCGGCCGGATGGCGATGATGTTGCCCGGCGTCTTGCCGAGCATCTGCTTGGCTTCCTTGCCGACGGCCTGGATGGTTTTCTTGCCGCTCGGGCCGGCCTCCTGCCGGATCGCGACGACCGAGGGTTCGTCGAGCACGATGCCCTTGCCGCGGACGTAGATGAGCGTGTTGGCGGTGCCGAGGTCGATGGCGAGGTCGTTGGAAAAGTAGCTGCGCAGGAAGCCGAGCATAGGCAAAGTTGGACCTTTGTGAATTTCCGCTTTTTCGTTTCTAAATCGGGCCTTAGCGCAACACCAAGAACCCTGAAAATGGCCGCTATGATACGCTAACGACGCTACGGGAGATAAGGCAGTACTCCCCCGGCTTCCCTGATCCAGAAGAAATGTCGCTAACTCCCGACGACGTGCGGCGCCTCGCGCGGCTCGCGCGAATTGCCATCGAGCCGCAGGAATCCGCTGCGGTCCTCGAGCGGCTGAACCGGGTGCTCGCCCTGGTGGACCAGATGCGCGCCGTCGATACCCGCGGCATCGAGCCGATGGCGCATCCGGCCGAGGCCCAGTTCCCCAACGGGCAGCGCCTGCGCGAGGACGAAGTGCGCGAGAAGGACCAGCGCGCGCTTTATCAATCCGTCGCCCCGGCCGGTCCCGACGGCAAACCGCAAGTGCAGGATGGCCTCTACCTCGTGCCGAAAGTGATCGAGTAGCTTGCTGAATGCCACGCTGCTGGAGCTCTCCAGCGCCCTCGCTTCGAAGAAGATTTCCTCCGTCGAGCTGACCCGGTTGTGCCTGGCGCGCATCCGGCGCCTGAACGGCGAGCTCAACGCGTTCATCAGCATCGATGAGGAGAACGCGCTCGCGGATGCGAAGCGCGCCGACGAGCGCCGGACGAACGGCGCGGCGGGCCCGCTCACCGGCATCCCGATCGCGCACAAGGACATCCTCTGCACGCGCCGCATGCGCACGACCTGCGGGTCGCGCATGCTGGAGAGCTACGTAAGTCCCTATGACGCGTACGTCGTCGAGCAGTTCGACCGCGCCGGCACGCCGCTCGTCGGCAAATGCAACATGGACGAATTTGCCATGGGCTCGTCCAACGAGAGCTCGCACTTCGGCCCTGCGCGCAACCCTTGGGACAAGCGCCTGGTTCCGGGCGGATCATCGGGCGGCTCGGCCGCTGCGGTCGCGGCGCGGCTCGTGCCGGCGGCCACCGGTACCGATACCGGCGGTTCGATTCGGCAGCCGGCCGCGCTGAGCGGCATCTGCGGCCTGAAGCCGACCTACGGCGTCGTCTCGCGCTACGGCATCGTCGCCTTTGCCTCGTCGCTCGATCAGGCGGGGCCGCTCGCCAAGAGCGCCGCCGATCTCGCGCTCCTGATGAACGTGATGGCCGGCTTCGATGAGCGCGATGCGACGAGCCTCGAGCGGCCGCGCGAGGACTACGCGCGCTCCCTCGACATCGATCTGCGCGGTTTGCGCATCGGCCTGCCGAAGGAATATTTCGGCCCCGGCATGGAGGCGGGCGTGCGCCAGGCCGTCGAGCAGGCGCTCGCCTGGTACGAAGCGCAAGGCGCGCGCCGCGTCGAGCTCGAGCTGCCGAACTCCGCGCTCGGCGTGCCGGTGTACTACGTGATCGCGCCGGCCGAGGCGTCGTCGAACCTTTCGCGCTTCGATGGCGTGCGCTATGGGCATCGCGCGCAGGGCTACACCGACCTGATGGACATGTATTGCCGCACGCGCGCCGAAGGCTTTGGCGCCGAAGTGAAGCAGCGCATACTGGTCGGCACTTACGTCCTCTCGCATGGCTACTACGACGCCTACTACCTGCAGGCGCAGAAGGTGCGGCGCCTGATTGCGCGCGACTTCAGCGACGCCTTCGAGCGCTGCGACGTGATCCTCGGGCCGACATCGCCGTCGACGGCATTCCGGATCGGCGCGAAGACCGGCGACCCGGTGCAGATGTACCTGAACGACATCTACACGGTGTCGGCGCCGCTCGCCGGCGTGCCGGCGCTGTCGATCCCGTGCGGCTTCGATCCTGCGGGCCTGCCGGTCGGGCTGCAGCTCACCGGGACCTACTTCTCCGAAGCCAGGCTGCTCGGCATCGCGCATCGTTATCAGCAGGCGACCGACTGGCATTTGCGCGTGCCGAAGGAGACGCCGCTATGAGAGGCCTTGCGCTGCTGCTTCTGCTCGCGCCCTTGGCGGCGTGGCCGCAAAGCACGACGCGCGAGCTCGTCGGGCAGCTCGGCAGCCGCCAGGCCTTGTTGATCCTGCACACGAGCCGCGCCGCCGATGGTGGCTGGCAGCTCGCCGGCGAATACCTCCTGCTGCCGATTTTGCAGCGGCGCTTCCTCGAGGGCGAATCGAGCCCGGAGATCGGGGTGACGACGCTGCGCGAAGGCACGACGCCGATTCTCTTCGGCCATGCGCCGACCGGCGAGCTGCGCGGCACCTGGCGCGCCGGCATCTTCAAAGGCACGCGCTACGCGCCGGGCGGGCAGGAAAGAGAGCGCTTCGAGTTCACCGAGGAATTCCCGTCCCTGGAGCGATACAGCGCCAACATCCGCTGCGAGGCGAGCAATGCGCGCTATGGCTCGATCCTCAACCTCGCGGTCGAGTCCGGCAAGCTGCGCACCATCGAGTGGCGCTCGCACGTGGCGCCGAGCGGCCATGTCTGCAACCTCACCAGCGCGCAGCAGGAGGCGATGAAGGGCGGACTCAGGTTTTCCTCCGGCGCGTGCAGCGTGACGCTGCGCGAGATCGGCGACTATGTCCGTGTCAGCGCGGAGAGCTGCACCGAGCAGTGCGGCTCGCAGGCGTATCTGGAGCCATTGCTCGTCGATCGGCGCGGCAATTGCCGGCTGATGAGCGGCGAGACGAGGTAGCGCCTGAGCTGGGAAATCGTCGTCGGCATCGAAACGCACGCGCAGCTGCGCACGCGCGCGAAGATCTTTTCGGGCGCGTCGACCGCGTTCGGCGCGCCGGCAAATACGCAGGCGTCCGCCGTGGATCTCGCGCTGCCCGGCGTGCTGCCGGTCCTGAATCGCGCCGCCGTAGAGCATGCCATCCGCTTCGGGCTCGCCGTCGGCGCCACCATCAGCCGGCGCTCGATCTTCGCGCGCAAGAACTACTTCTATCCTGATCTGCCGAAGGGCTACCAGATCAGCCAGTACGAGCTGCCGGTCGTGCAAGGCGGGTCCCTGGTACTGCAGGATGGCAAGCCCATCCGCCTGACGCGGGCGCATCTCGAGGAAGATGCGGGCAAATCGCTGCACCAGGACTTCCATGGCATGAGCGGCATCGATCTCAATCGCGCCGGCACGCCGCTCCTCGAGATCGTCTCCGAGCCCGACTTGCGCGGCGCGAAGGAGGCAGTGGCTTACGCGCGCGCGCTGCACGCGCTGGTCGTCTGGATCGGCGTCTGCGACGGCAACATGCAGGAAGGATCGTTCCGCTGCGATGCGAACGTATCGGTGCGCCGGCCGGGCGCGCCGTTGGGCACCCGCTGCGAGATCAAGAACCTCAACTCCTTCCGCTTCATGGAGCGCGCCATCGAATACGAGGCGCGCCGCCAGATCGAGATCCTGGAAGACGGCGGCCGCATCGCGCAGGAGACCCGGCTCTACGACGCCGAGCGCGACGAGACGCGCTCCATGCGCAGCAAGGAAGACGCGCAGGACTATCGTTACTTCCCCGACCCGGACCTGCCTCCGCTGGTCGTGACCGAGGCCGACATCGAGCGCGTGCGCGCTACGCTGCCCGAGCTGCCCGCCGCGCGTGCCGATCGCTTCGCGCGCGAATACGCGCTTCCCGCGCAGGATGCACGGCTGCTCACCGCGAGCCGCGCTGCGGCCGATTATTTCGAGGCGATGGTGAAGGCCTCGGGCGCCGACCCCAAGCTCTGCGCGAACTGGCAGGTTGGGGAGCTCACCGCTGCGCTGAACCGCGACGAGCGCGAGATCGGCGATAGCAAGATCGCGCCTGAGCAGCTCGGCTGGATCGTCAAGCAGCTGGCCGGCGGCAAGCTCACCGGCAAGATGGCAAAGCAGGTGTTCGAGCTTTCCTGGCAGCGGGGCGAGGCGCCCGAAGCGGTGGTCGAGAAGGAAGGGCTGAAGCCGATCAGCGACGCGGCCGCGATCGAAAAGCTGGTCGACGAGGTTCTCGCCGCCAATGCGAAGCAGGTGGAGGACTACCGCGCCGGCAAGGACAAGGCGTTCAACTCGCTCGTCGGGCAGGTGATGAAAGCGAGCAAGGGCAAGGCCGACCCCGCGCTCGTCAACGAGCTCCTGCGCCGCAAGCTCGCCTAGCGGCTACTTGCCGCCGCGCGTGAGCTGCAGGTAGCGTTTCTTGTCCTCGTCGTACTTGGCGTTGATCTTCTCGACCTCTTTCTTCTTCGCCTGCAGCAGGTCTTCCTGCGCCTTCATGTCGATCTCGCTGTTCTTGATGTCCTCGGCCAGCTTGGCGGGCGGCTTCGCGTTGCCCTTCTTGTCCTGGTAGAACTCGAGCTCCTTGTCGTACTTCGCCCGCCGCTTCTTGATCTCGCCGATCTTGGCTTCGACTTCCAGCACCGCCTTCTGGTTGTCGGCGAGGGCCCTGGCGCGCGCGCTGTCGATGTCGCGCTCGCTCGTATAGGTGGCGAGCAGCGCGCGATTGCGCCGGGAGTCCTCCTTGGTCGCGGCCTCCTCTTCCTTCTTCTTGCTGAGGGCGGCCTCTTTCTCCTGCCGCGCCTTTTCGTCGCCTTCGGGATCGATGCGCCGGATCACCGTGCCGTGCGAGTTGAGCTGCTCGACCGGGCGGCCGTAGCACGCCTGCGGAATCGTCGAGCCGTAGTATTTCTTGCCGTCCTTGCCGGTGCAGCGATAGGTGGCCAGACCCTGCGCCTCGGCGGCAAGCGGTGCCGCGAGCGCTACGGCGATGGCAGCGAGTAATGGCGTTCTAAGCATCGCGTTCCCCCCGAACGACGAATCGATTGAATTTTAACTGCTAAAATTCGCGCCGCGCATGCACTTCGCCGACCAGGCGCTCATCGCCGAAATCACGGCCCGGATGCTGCTCGAGGTCAAGGCGGTGCTGTTCTTCCAGGACAAGCCGTTCATCTTCACCTCCGGCTGGGCGAGTCCGGTCTATATCGATTGCCGGAAGCTCATCTTCTATCCACGCATCCGGACGCAATTGGTTGACTTCGCCACCGCCACGCTCGCGCGCGACGCCGGTTTCGAGCAGTTCGACGTGGTGGCCGGCGGCGAAACGGCGGGCATTCCTTACGCCGCCTGGATCGCCGACCGGATGGCGCTGCCGATGCAATACGTGCGCAAGAAGCCGAAAGGCTTCGGCCGCAACGCGCAGATCGAAGGCGACATCCGCGAAGGCGCTCGCACGCTGCTGGTCGAGGATCTCACGACCGACGGCCGCTCCAAGATCAACTTCTGCAAGGCGCTGCGCGACGCGGGGGCGGTGGTCGACCACGTCTTCGTGAACTTCTACTACGACATCTTCCCCGAGTCGAAGAAGATCCTCGGCGAGCTCAATGTCCGCCTGCACTATCTCGCGACGTGGTGGAACGTGCTGGAGGTGGTGAAAAAGGGCGCCTATCTCCCGTCAGCACAGATCAGCGAGGTCGAGAAGTTCCTGCACGAGCCGGCCCAATGGTCGGCGGCGCACGGCGGCGTTTCCTCCTTTCCCTCCGGTTGAGGGTAATAACGCTCAACGTCAACGGCGTCAGGTCCGCCGCCAGCAAGGGCCTGTTCCGCTGGCTGGCGACGCAGAGGCCCGATGTGGTCTGCCTGCAGGAGATGAAATGCCAGGAGGCCGACCTCGATGCGAGGCTGCACGGCCTGAAGCTCTTCCAGTCTTGCCACGCCTTTGCCGAGAAGAAGGGCTATAGCGGCGTAGCGCTCTACAGCCGCAAAGCGCCCGATGAAGTGAAGGTCGGCTTCGAAAGCCGCGAGTTCGACGCCGAGGGGCGCTATGTCGAGGCGCGCTTCGGAAGACTGTGGGTGGTGTCGGTGTACTTGCCCTCCGGCTCCGCCGGGCCGCATCGCCAGGCTTCCAAGTTCCGTTTCCTGAAGCAATTCCTGCGGCATCTCGAGCGCCTGCGCGAGCGCGGGCACGAAATCATCCTGTGCGGCGACTGGAACATCGCGCATCGCGAGATCGACCTGAAGAACTGGCGCTCGAACCAGAAGAATTCGGGCTTCCTGCCACAGGAGCGGGAATGGCTGACGCGCGTGTTCGACGAGCTCGGCTTCGTCGACGTGTTCCGGCGGCTGAACGGCAAGCCGGACCAGTACACCTGGTGGTCCAACCGCGGGCGCGCCTGGGCCAAGAACGTCGGCTGGCGTATCGATTACCAGATCGCCACCGCCGGCGTGGCCGCGAGCGCGCAGCGCGAGTCGATCTACAAGCGCCGGCGTTTCTCCGACCACGCGCCCCTCACGATCGACTATGACTGGCAGCTCTAGCGTCCGCAAAGAGACGGGGATTCGGGCGGGCGTTCGGCCCTACCTGGAATCGGCGCCTCTGGCCGCCCTCTTTCTCGGCATCTCGTCCGGCTTCACCTTCTCGATGATCGGCGCGACGCTGACCACGCGCCTCGCGCAGCACGGCGTCAGCAAGAGCGCGGTCACCGCCTTCGCGCTGACCTTCCTCGCCTACAACTTCAAGTTTCTCTGGGCACCGATCGTCGACAACGTCCGCTTGCCGGTGATCGGCCGCTTCGGCCAGCGGCGCTCGTGGCTGTGGCTGGTGGGCGTGCTGGTCATGGCGGCGGTGGCCTTTCTGGGCTTCTCCGATCCGGACCAGGCGCTCCTTCTGGTCGCCATCGCCGCGATCACCGTCGGCATCGCCGGCGCAACCTTCGACATCATCATCGACGCCTATCGCATCGAGCTGCTCGAGCCGCGCCAGCTCGGCGCCGGCTCCGGCATGTCGCAATACGGCTGGCGCATCGGCTCGGCGGCCTCCGGCGCGCTCGCGCTCGTGCTCGCTGCGCGGCTGGGCTGGAGCGCGGCTTACATCGCCTGCGCGGCCTTCGCCCTGCCGGCCATGCTGGTGGGCGTGCTGATGGGCGAGCCGGCGCGCCATCGCGAGCCGGTGAGGACGCGCGGCGCCATCGCGGCGATCGTCGGCTATTTCAGCCCGCTCACCGAATTCATGCAGCGGCAGGGCGCGCTGGTGGTGCTGCTCTTCGTGCTGATCCACAAGATCGGCGACACGCTCGCCAACCTGACGCTGCGGCTGCTTTTCGCCGACCTCGGCTTCACGAACGACGAGGTGGCGTTCTACGACGTCGGTGTCGGTTTCGTCGCCTTGCTGGTCGGCGTGTTCGTCGGCGGCGTTCTCTACGCGCGCCTCGGCATGAAGCGATCGGTGCTGATCAGCCTGGTTCTGATGGCGGTGTCGAACCTGAGCTTCGCAGCGCTCGCCGGCGCCGGCCATACGAACATCGGCATGGCGGCGGCGGTCGGCTTCGAGAACTTCGCGAGCGGCATCGGCGGCGTGACGGTCGTCGCCTATCTCTCGGCGCTTTGCAACCTGCGCTTCACCGCCAGCCAGTATGCTTTGCTCTCCGCGCTCGCCAGCATCGCCGGCCGCTTCATCACCGGTACGGCGGTCGGCTCGCTGATCGAAGGTGTCGGCTACGTCAACTTCTACCTGCTGACGACGCTGATCGCGTTTCCGGGCGTCGTTCTGTTCTGGTTCATGATGCGCTCCGGATTGGCTGACGAGTCGATCGGCTCGGCCGGCAAGGAAAGCGCTTAACGAGCGAGCCGGGCGCCGCGCGCCTTCAGCAGCTCGCGCAGGAGCGAGCGATGGCAGCGCGTTTCTTCCTCGCAGTAGCAGCCAACTGAAAAATCGGTGGTTCGCGAAAGCGCGGCCAGGAGGTCGAGCAGGCGCCGAGCGCGCGGGTCGTTCATCTCCCGACGGTAGTTGCGCGCATATTTGCGCCAGCGCGCGTCGGTCCAAGGTTCAGAGAGCGCCCAGCTCACCCATTTCTGGCTCGGCGCAAGCTCTGGCAGCCAGGCGTCGTAGTAGTCGAGTCGCCCATAGTCCGACTTGCGCACGCCGCGCGGCGGGCGCCGTGCGGTGCCGATCCTCGGGCCTTCGCCTTTCTGCCGGGGGCTGCCTAGCCGGACGATGCGGATCGCCAAGGGGTCTTACGCGCCTTGACGAGGTACTGCGAGCCGATGAGCGGTGCGACACGCCAGCCGGCGAGCGGCGTCAGCGCGCGATTCAGCGATTCGGAGACGCGCGGCAGCAATTCTTTCAACGGGAAGAAGATGAAATTGCATGCCCGGCTCTCCGCTTTGGCGAGATGCGCCGCGGCTAGATCGCCATCGAATCGCCACGGCAGGCAGCGATTATGCGCCAGCGTAAGCGGCCCGCGCCGCGCGCGCAGGCGCCGCTCCAGTCGGCGCAGAGCGACATAAGTCGAGCGCGCGACGTGATACACACTCGCGCGATTCGGCAGCGAGAACACGGCAACGCCGCCCGGCTTCAGCACGCGGCTGATTTCCGCCAGCGCCCGGCTGTAGCGCGGCAGGTACTCCAGCACCCCCATGCACAGCACGGCGTCGAAGCAGGCGTCGGAAAACTGCAGGCGCTCGACGTCGCCGAGGGCAAGGCGGCAGCGCTTCTCGAGCGGGTGCCCGGCCATGCGCTGGCGCGCCCGGTGGATCATCTCGTTCGACATGTCGATGCCCTGCACGTCGAAGCCCATGGCGAGGAGGTCGGGCATCATCACCGCCGGTCCGCATCCCACCTCCAGGAGCCGGCCCTTCACGCCGCCGAGCATCTCGATGGCGATGCGCTTCTGCACCTGGAATGAGACCTGGCGCTCGCGTTCGCGGACGTACTCCAGCGCGAGGGAATCGAACAGCGCTTCGACGTGCGCCTTCGCCGAGTGCTGGGTCAGGATGCTCGCCATGTCCAGATACAAGCATGGCCCGGACCAGTCGCGCTGGTCCGGCCGGACTAGGCCGCTAGGCGGCCGTGCAGCGGTACATGGCGAGGCTGCCGAGCAGGTTCGGCATCACGGTGACGGGCTTGCCTTCATGCAGCGCGAGCCGCTCGCGGATGTGGATGTGCAGGCGCCGGCAAAGGTCCTCGAAGTCGGCGATGGTGCAGTGATGGACGTTCGGCGTCTCGTACCACTCGTAGGGCAGGGTCTCGGAGACCGGCATGCGGCCGAAGAGCACCTGCAGCCGCGCGCTCCAGTGGCCGAAGTTCGGGAAGCTGACGATCACCTCGCGCCCGACGCGCAGCATCTCGCGCATCAGGAGCTCGGTGCGGTGGATCGTCTGCAGCGTCTCGGAGAGGATCACGCAGTCGAAGGAATGGTCGCCGAAGAGCGAAAGCCCGCTCTCCAGGTCCACCTGCAGCACGTTGACGTCGTTCGCCACGCAGTCGAGCACGCTCGCGTCGTCGATCTCGACGCCGTAGCCTGGCGCCTGCCGCTGCTGCCAGAGGTAGCGAAGGAGCGAACCGTCGCCGCAGCCCAGGTCCAGCACCCGGGCGCCGGGCGCGACCCACTGCGCGATGGCGGTAAGGTCCGGCCTCATAGCTCGATGTTGCCGAAGTAGGCGCGCAGCGCGTCGTGATAGCGCGGGTCCTCGAGCAGGAAGGCGTCGTGGCCGCCGGGCGCGTCGATCTCGAGGTAGGACACGATGCGCCGGTTGTCGAGCAGCGCGCGCACCATCTCGCGCGAGCGCGAAGGCGAAAAGCGCCAATCCGACTTGAAGGAAACCAGCAGGAATGCCGCCTTGGCGCGGGCGAGCGCCGCGGACAGGTTGCCGCCGAAGTCCGCCGCCGGATCGAAGTAATCCAGCGCCTTGGTGATGCGAAGGTAGGTGTTCGCATCGAAGTAGGTCGAGAACTTGTCGCCCTGGTAGCGCAGGTACGACTCGATCTCGAAGTCGATGTCGAAGTCGAAGCCGGGCACGCCGCGCCGCAGCAGCCGGCCGAACTTCTCCGCCATCGCTTCGCCCGACAGGTAGGTGATGTGTCCGATCATGCGCGCGATGCGCAGGCCGCGCGTCGGCACGACGCCTTTCTCGTAGTAGTGGCCGCCGTGGAAGTCCGGATCCGTCATGATCGCCTGGCGCGCCACCTCGTTGAACGCGATGTTCTGCGGCGTCAGCCGCGGCGCGGCGGCAATCACGATCGAATGACGCACGCGATCGGGATAGGAGAGCGTCCATTGCAGCGCCTGCATCGCGCCGAGCGAGCCGCCGATCACCGCGGCGAAGCGCTCGATGCCGAGCCGGTCCGCCAGCCGCGCCTGCGCCTCGACCCAATCCTCGACGGTGACCACCGGGAAATCCGCGCCCCAGGGCTTGCCCGTCGCCGGATTGATCGACGCCGGGCCGGTCGAGCCGAAGCAGCTGCCGATGTAATTCGAGCCGATGACGAAGAAACGGCTCGTGTCGAGCGGCTTGCCCGGACCGACGAGGTTGTCCCACCAGCCGACATTCTGCGGGTCGTCCTCGTAGAACCCGGCCACATGGTGCGAGGCATTCAGCGCGTGGCACACCAGCACGGCGTTCGAGCGCGCCGCGTTCAGCTCGCCGTAGGTCTCGTAAGCGATCTCGAAGGACGGCAGCGTGGCGCCGCTCTTGAGCGCCAGCGGCTCGCCGAAGGCGGCCTTCTGGGCTGCGACGGCGCCAACCGAAGAGGGATCGTGAGGAACGTTCATGTCTCTTTAGCGGTATTTGTTAGGCGCCCGCAAGCTGACTTCAAATCGGCGCCCGCGAATTATAGCTAAGCCTGCTTGGCCGCTCCGCTGGCGATCATCTCCTCGATGCTGGAAGCCGGGATTCCCGCCTCGGACAGCACCTCGCGCGTGTGCTCGCCGAGCAGCGGCGCATGGCGCCGGTATTCGGGCGAGGACTCCGACCATTCGGAAGGCACGGCCATCGACTTGATGCGCCCCTCGGTCGGGTGCTCGATGGCGCTGAAATAGCCGATCGCCTCGAGGTGCGGGTCGGCGACGATGTCGGCGAGGCTGTTCATGCGCTGCACCGGGATGTCGGCGCGCTCCAGGGCTTCGATCCAGTCCGCCGTCGTGCGCTTCTTCATCTCGTCGGCGACGAAGGCGTAGGCGACGCCGTAGTTCCTGCTCCTCTCCTGCTGCGTGGCGAAGCGCGGGTCCGCCGCCATGTCGGCGCGGCCGATCACCTGGAAGAACGCCGTCCATTGCTTGTCGTTGTAGATCAGGGCGCAGACGTAGCCGTCCTTCGTCTGATAGGGCCGGCGATCCGGCGCGAGCATGCGCGCGTATCCCGGCTCGCCGACCTGCGGCTCGAAGGTGTAGCCGCCGAGGTGCTCGCCGAGCACGATCTGCAGCAGGTGCTCGAACATCGGCACGTCGACGCGCTGGCCCTGGCCGGACTTCTCGCGGTAGTAAAGCGCGGCGCTCACCGCGCTCGCCACCTGCTGGCCGACCGAGCGATCGGCGACGATGATCGGCGCATAGCGCGGGGTCTCGGCGCCCTGGATCTTGAGCAGCGCCGGCAGGCCCGCCGCGCCCTGGATGAGATCGTCGTAGGCGGCCTTTGCCGCGTACGGCCCGCGCTGGCTGTAGCCGAAGCAGCCGACGTAGATGAGGCGCGCGTTCTCCTTCTTCACCTGCTCGTAGGAAAGGCCGAGGCGCGCCATGGCTTGCGGCCGGATGTTGTAGACGAGCACATCGGCCTTGCGCGCGAGCGCAAGGCAGGCGTCGCGCGCCGCCGGCTGCTTGAGATCGAGCACGATCGAGCGCTTGTTGCGGTTGGCGTTGAGGAAGATGTGCCCCATGCCCTCGTGACGGAAAGGCCAGGCATAGCGCATCACGTCCCCCGTGGGCGGCTCGACCTTGATCACGTCGGCGCCGAAGTCGGCGAGGATCTGGGTGGCGTACGGGCCCATCACGACCGTGGTCAGGTCCAGCACGCGCACGCCTTGCAGGGGTCCCATCTAGGCGTTCAGCTTCGCGAGCAGCTCGCGCGTCTTGGCCGGATCGGTATTGCGCAGCACGCGCTGCGCGAGCGCCTGTACTTCGTTCAGGTTGGTGTGCAGCACGCGCTCCTTGATCGGCAGCACCTGCGACGGGTGCATCGAGAAGTTGCGCAGGCCGAGGCCGAGCAGCAGGCGCGTGAGCTGCACATCGCCCGCCATCTCGCCGCAGACCGCGATCGGCATGCCGCCGCGCGTCGCCGTCTGGATCGTGTTCGCGACCAGCGTGAGCACCGCCGGATGCAGCGGATCGTAGAGGTGGGCGACCGCATCGTCGGTGCGGTCGATGGCGAGCGTGTATTGGATGAGGTCGTTCGTGCCGATCGAGAGGAAATGCAGCCGCCGCATGAAGATCGACAGCGCGAGCGCGGCCGCCGGGATCTCGATCATGCCGCCGACCTGGATGGCGCGGTCGTAGGGCTGGTCGCGCTCCTCGAGCTGGCTCTTCGCCTGGTTGATGAGCACAAGCGTCTGGTCGATCTCGTGCGCGTGCGCGAGCATCGGCAGCAGGATGCGGACCGCGCCGTAGTGCGAGGCGCGCAGGATGGCGCGCAGCTGCGTGAGGAACATTTGCGGCTCGGCCAGGCAGAAGCGGATGGCGCGCAATCCCATCGCCGGGTTCGGCATCGTGATCGGGTCGTCGCCGCCGTTCACGGCCTTGTCGGCGCCGATGTCCAGGGTGCGCAGGATGACGGCGCGGCCTTTCATCGCCTCGGCGACCTGTCGGTAGGCCTCGAACTGCTCCTCTTCGCCCGGCAGGTCGGCGCGATTGAGGAACATGAACTCGGTACGGAAGAGCCCGACGCCGTCGGCGCCGACCTCGAGCACCTCGGCCGTGTCCTGCGGCAGCTCGATGTTGGCGTAGAGCTCGATCGGCGTGCCGTCCTGCGTGGCGGCGCGGGTCTTCTTCAGCCGCTTGAGGCGCTGGCGGTCGGCCTTGAGCTCGGCCTGCCGCTCGCGGTATTCGGCGAGCACGACGGGGTCCGGATTGACCACCAGCAGGCCGCGCTCGCCGTCGACGATGAGCAGCTCGCCTTCGCTGATCGTCTGGAAGGCGTGATGCAGGCCGACGATGGCCGGGATGCCGAGCGAGCGCGCGACGATCGCGGTGTGCGACGTGACGCCGCCGACATCGGTGACGAAGCCGCCGAAGCGGTGGCGCTTGAAGAGGATCATGTCGGCGGGAGACAGATCGTGCGCCACCACGATCAGCTTCTGCTCCTCCGACATCGCCGGCTCGGCAGCGGCCTGGCCCCCCATCAGGGCCCTGAGCACGCGCTCGACGGCATGCTCGACGTCGGCCTTGCGCTCGCGCAGATACGGATCCTCGATCTCCTCGAAGCGCTCGGTGAGCCGCTCCATCTGCTGCACCAGAGCCCATTCGGCGTTCGAATGCCGGCTGCGGATCAGCTCGCGCGGCGTGACCGACAGCGCCGAATCGCTGAGGATCATGCGGTGCAGGTCGAGGAAGGCTTCGAGCTCCTTGGGCGCGTCGGCGGCGATGTGCGCCTTCAGGCCCTGCAGCTCGTCCTGCGCGGCCTGCATCGCGCGCTCGAAGCGCGCGACCTCGGCCTCGACGCCCTCGTCGGGCACCTCGTAATGCGCGACCTCCAGCCTCGCGGTGGAGACGAGGTGGGCGTAGCCGACGGTGATGCCGCCCGACACGGCATAGCCGTGCAGAACGAAGTTCACTCTCCTTCTCCGAAGCGATCCGCGATCAGCTTGATGAGCGCAGCGAGCGCGGCGTCGGCATCGCTGCCCTCCGCTTCGAGCTTGACCTTCGAGCCTTTGCCCGCGGCGAGCATCATCACGCCCATGATGCTCTTGGCGTTCACGCGCCGTCCGCTGCGCGAGATCCAGATCTCGCTCTCGAAGCCGCCGGCGACATGCGTGAGCTTGGCGGCCGCCCGCGCATGCAGGCCGAGGCGATTCACGATTTCGGCGTCGACGCTAGGCATCCAGGCAACGATCGGAATTCATGTGCACCACGCCTTCCGCGCCGGCCGACAGCGCGCGCTTCACCGCGGCCGCGAGCGAGCCGTTGCGCGTCGTGAGCACGCGCAGCAGCATCGGCAACGAAAGCCCGGACACGCCCTCGACCCGCCCGTCCGTCAGCAGGCGGGAGACCACATTGCCGGGCGTGGCGCCGAAGATATCGGTCAGCACGAGCGCGCCGTCGCCGACGTCGATCTGGTCGAGAAGCTCCCGCGCGCGCTGCACGAGGTCATCCGGATCGTCCTGCCGCCACACCGAAAGCGTCACGACCTGCGCCGGCGCGCCGCCGAGGATCTGGCTCGCGCTCGCCAGCAGCGCCTTGCCGATCTCGCCATGCGTCACGAGCAGCACGCCGATCATCGGATCTTCTGCTCCAGGGCAGAAACCAGCATGCCGGCGACGTCGAAGCCCGCCTGGTCCTGGATCTCGCGGAAGCAGGTCGGGCTGGTCACGTTCACTTCCGTGAGCCAGTCGCCGATGACGTCCAGACCGACCAGCAGGAGGCCGCGCTCGGCGAGCGTCGGGCCGAGCGCCTCGGCGATCGCCTTCTGTCTCGGCGACAGCGGCTTCGCCACCGCCTTCGCGCCCGCGGCGAGGTTGCCGCGTGATTCGCCCGGCTTCGGGATGCGGGCCAGGCAGTGCGGCACCGGCTTGCCGTCGATGATCAGCACGCGATGGTCGCCGTGCACGATCTCGGGGATATAGCGCTGCGCCATCACCATGCGGCTGCCGCCCTGCGCCATGATCTCGACGATCACGTTGCGGTTCGGATCATCGACGCGCACGCGGAAGATGTTCTCTCCGCCCATCACGTCGAGGCGCTTCACCACGACTTCGCGGTGCTCCTCGATGAAGGCCTGGATCGCCGCCGGGTCGCGGGTCACCAGGGTCGGTGCCACGAACGGCGCGAACTCCAGGATGGCGAGCTTCTCGTTATGGTCGCGGATGGCGTCCGGTGCATTGAACACGCGTGCGCCTTCGCGCACCGCCGCCGAAAGGAGCCACGTCGTCGCCACGTATTCGAGATCGAAGGGCGGATCCTTGCGCATCAGCACGGCGGCGAAATCCTTCAGCGCGCGCGTTTCGCTCTCGTGGCTGCGGTACCAGTCTTCGTCGTTGTCGGTGAGCGAAAGCCGCGTCGCTCGCGCGCTAACGCGATTCTTGGACCAATGCAGGTGGGTCTGCTCGGCGGCCCAGATGGCGTGGCCGCGCGCCTGCGCCGCCCGCATCATCGCCACGCTCGAGTCCTTGTACGCCTTGAGCGACTCGAGCGGATCGACGATGAAGAGGAACGCCAGTGCCAACTATTTTGCTTGCGACACCATGAACTCGACGGCGGCGCGCAGATCCGCGTCCGATAGGGAAGCGTTGCCGCCCTTGGGTGGCATCGCGCCCTTGCCCTTGGTTGCCGACTGCACCAGAGCGTCGACGCCCGGTTTCAGCCGTGGCGCCCAGGCCGCCTTGTCGCCCAGCTTCGGCGCTCCGGCGACGCCGGCGGCATGGCATGCCATGCAGGTGCTGTCGTAGACCTTCTTGCCGTCGGCTGCGCCGCCAGCGGCGGGCTTCGCCGCTGCGGCCGCTTCGGTCTTCTGCGCGGCCGGCTTGGCCGCCGGCGCCTTGAAGCTCGCGCCGGACTGGTTGGCCATGAACGCCACGGCGCGCGCTACATCGTCGTCGGCGAGCGAGCCGTCGCCGCCTTTGGGCGGCATGCCGCCCTTGCCCTTGATCGCGCTCGCCGCAAGGCCCTGCAAGCCCTGCTTCAGGCGCGGCGCCCAGGCCGCCTTGTCGCCGATCTTCGGCGCGCCGGCCACGCCGGTCTGGTGGCAGGCGGCGCAAACGGACTTGACGATTTCTTCTGCGCTGCGCGCAGCACCGCCGCCGGCGCCAGCGCCGCCAGCAAACTCGACGCGACCCACCGGCTGGATGCGTGATGCGATCGACTCCGGCGTGAGCGCCGCCGGGTCGGCACCGCGCGGGCTCGTCACCAGCTGGACGATGAGGATGATGCCGAGGATCGGTACCAGAAACGCGAGCAGCACGGCCACGATCAGCTGCTTTGGCGTCTGGATGAAGGACGAGTGCTGGTCTTGCGCGCTCACGGATTGTCTTGTTGGAATGGAAAGGGGCTGATTCTAGCGTCAAGCCGTAAGGCGTGGACGGACAAGGGGAAAGCGGCTATCCTGCGCGTCCTCCCGGGCGCCCGTAGCTCAGCGGATTAGAGTATTGGCCTCCGAAGCCAAGGGTCGTGGGTTCGAATCCCGCCGGGCGCGCCAGCTTCATCCCAGCTCAACCGAAATAAGTTCCGAACGCGGCCAGCGCGCGCTCGACGCCGTCGCGATCGACGTCCAGATGCGTGACCAGGCGCATCCGCGCCCCCGGCAAGACCAGCACGTTGCGAGACCTCAGGTGCTCGGCAAGCGGCTTCGCCTGCTCCGCGGCGATCGCGACGAACACCATATTGGTGTGCTGCTCCACAGGCAGCTTCAGTGACCGCAGGCCATTCGCCAGGCGCTCGGCATTGTCGTGATCGACGGCCAGCCGCTCGACGTTGTGCTCGAGGGCGAAGAGTCCGGCCGCCGCCAAGATGCCGGCTTGGCGCATGCCGCCGCCGAGGATCTTGCGCGCGCGGCGTGCGCGGCCGATGAACTCCTTGCCGCCCAGGAGCACGGTTCCCGCCGGCGCGCCGAGTCCTTTCGACAGGCAGGCCGAAACGGAATCGAAGCCGGCGCAGAGCGCCTTTACGCTCGTCCCGAAGTGCGTCGCTGCATTGAAGATGCGCGCGCCGTCGAGGTGCGCTGCGAGGCCGCGCTTCTTCGCCACGGCGAGCGCGGCTTCGAGATAGCTGCGCGGCACGGCCTTTCCGCCGATGGTGTTCTCGAGCGCGAGCAAGCGCGTGCGCGCGAAATGCGGATCGTCCGGCTTGACGGCGGCTTCCACTTCAGCCAGGTCGAGCGTGCCGTCGGCGCGGTTGGCGATGACCTGCGCCTGCATCGAGCCGAGCACGGCGAGCCCGCCCGCTTCGTAGCGATAGCTGTGCTGGTCGGCGCCGATGATCACTTCATCGCCGCGCTGGCAATGGCTCATCAGCGCGGCCAGATTGGATTGCGTGCCCGACGGGAAGAAGAGCGCCGCCTCGAAGCCGAACAGCGCGGCCGCGCGCTCCTGCAGCGCATTGACCGTCGGATCGTCCTCGAAGACGTCGTCGCCGACCTCGGCCTGCATCATCGCGCGTCGCATTTCCGGCGACGGCCGGGTGACGGTATCGGAGCGCAGATCGACCGGCGTGTACATGGCTTCGGTATTATGCGGCGGTCCGCACCCCCTATCGGAGAGCCCCGATGTCCCCCTTGCGTTTCCTCGCCCTAGGCGCCACCGCGATCGCGTTCAGCGCCGCCGCCCAGCAGTACCCGACCAAGAGCATCACCATGCTCGTGCCTTATGCCGCTGGCGGCCCGACCGACACCGTCGCCCGCGTGGTCGCGCAATCGATGTCCAAGCCTCTCGGCCAGACGGTCCTCGTCGAGAACAAGCCCAGTGCCGGCGGCATCCTCGCGCCTGAGCAGGTGAAGAACGCGAAGCCCGACGGCTACACGATCCTCATCCACCACGTCGGCATGGCGACCACGCCGGCGCTGTACCGCCAGCTGCGCTACAACCCGCTCACGGATTTCGAGTACGTCGGCCTCATCAACGACGTGCCGATGACGCTCATCGCGCGCGCCAATTTCCCGGCCAAGGACTTCAAGGAATTCCTCGCCTACGTCAAGGCCAACAAGGACAAGGTGAGCTATGCGAACGCCGGCATCGGCGCCGCTTCGCACCTGTGCGGCATGCTCTTCATGAGCGCCATCCAGACCGACATGCTGACGGTGCCGTACAAGGGCACCGGGCCCGCGATGAACGATCTGCTCGGCGGCACGGTGGACTTCATGTGCGACCAGACCACCAACACCACCTCCCAGATCAAGAGCGGCAAGGTCAAGGTGTACGGCGTGACCTCGCTGAAACGCGTGCCTTCGCTCGCCGATATCCCGACGCTCGACGAGCAGGGCCTGAAAGGCTTCGAAGTGGGCATCTGGCACGCGCTCTACGCGCCGAAGAACACGCCGAAGCCGGTGATCGACAAGCTCGTGCATGCGCTGCAGGACACGGTGAAGGACGAAGGCGTGAAGAAGCGCTTCGCCGACCTCGGCGCGACGACCTATGCGCCGGAGAAGGCGACCCCGCAGGCGCTGCAGCAGCACCTGAAGGCGGAGATCGACAAGTGGACCCCGCTCATCAAGAAGGCCGGCGTCTACGCCGACTAGTTGTTACCGCGGATCGGCTTACTTCTTGGAGACGCTCGCGAAGAGGCGGTCGGCTTCCGCCTTGGCTTCCTTGTTCGCCTTTGCGTCGTAGCGCAGCGGCAGGTTGAATTTCTTGCCGGCCGCCGTCGCTTCCGGGTTGGTGAAGGCGTGTACGGCGCCCGGATATTCGACTACGCGGTAGTCCGCCTGCGCGGCGTCGAACTCCTTCTTCAGCGCCTGGTACTGCTCGGGCTTAACGAACGGGTCGTCCGCCCCGTTCAGCACCAGCACTTTGGCTTTCACGGTCCCCGGCGCGGGCGCCGGCGTGTTCAAGCCCAGTGACGCGTGAAAGCCGGCCACGGCGGCGAGGTCTGCCCCCGTGCGCGCCATGTTGATCACGACCGCGCCGCCGAAACAATAGCCCGCGGCGACAATGCGGGAGGCGTCGACGGTGGCGTGCTTGGCGAGCTGGTCACGTGCGGCGTTGAAGCGCGACTTCATCACCTCGGGCGCCTTCATGACCGACCCGGACAGCGCGCCGGCGTCCTTCGGATTGTCGGCGGTCTTGGCGTCGCCATACATGTCGGCGATGAAGGCCGTGTAACCCGCCTTCGCGAAGCGGCGCGCCTCGTTATGCATGTGCTTGGTGATGCCCCACCATTCATGCACGACGATGATGCCGGGGCGCTTGCCTTTCTTGGCGTCGTCGTAGACCACGAAGCCTTTCATCGTCGTGTCGCCGTCCTTGTAGCTGACGGGCTCTTCCTTGATGGCGGCTTGCGCCGCCGTGACCAATGACAGCGCGAAGGCCGCGCCGGCGATCCACATCTGCATGCTTGCTTCTCCTAGGGTGGGAACAAAGACGGACGCTGCTTCCAATGCTGCGTGGCTTGCTCGAACGCGTGTGCGAGCTGCAGCACGCCGAAGTCGTCGCGGTAGCGCCCGACGATCTGCAGGCCGACCGGCAGGCCCTCCGGCGTGAAGCCGGCCGGTACCGAGATTGCGGGATGGCTGGTGATGGTGATGTAGTAGCAGCTCTTCATCCAGTCCAGGTAATTACCCATCCTTGCGCCCGCGATCTCGCGCGGCCATTCCGTCTCGACTGCGTAGGGCGGCAGTTGGTTCACCGGGCAGAGGAAGAAGTCGTACTTCTCGAGGAAGCGCCGCATGCGCTGATAGAGCTCGGTGCGCAGCGCTTCGGCCCGCGCCACCTGCTCGGGCGTGCGCTTCAGGCCCTCCTCGATGTTCCAGACCACCGTGTCCTTGAGCTTGTCGCGGTGCGGCTTGAGCAGGGAGCCGAATTTCTGCAGGAAGCCGATGGCGCGCAGCGTCTCGAACGATTCCGTGGCGCCGGTAAAGTCGGGCTCGGCCGCTTCGACCTGGCAGCCGAGCGAGCGGAACACTTTCAGCTGCGGCTCGAGCACGGCGTTCACGCGAGGATCCATCGGCAGGCCGCCGAGGTCGCGGCTCCACGCGAGCCTCGTTCCCTTGAACGAACGCGAAAGGCGGCGCAGGAACACCGCGCCCGGCTCGGCGATGGTCGTCGGAGAGCGGGGGTCGGGACCCGCCATGCCGGCGAGAAGGAAGGCGCAGTCGCCGACCGTGCGCGCGATCGGGCCAAGGACCGAGAGCGTGTTCCAGGCATTCGACTCCGGCCACGCCGGTACGCGCGACGGGGTCGGGCGGAAACCGACCACATTGCAGTAATTGCCGGGATTGCGAAGGCTGGCCGCCAGGTCGCCGCCATCGGCGAACGGCAGCAGGCCCGCCGCCACGGCGGCCGCGGCGCCGCCTGACGAGCCGCCGGGGGTCCTCGCCAGGTCGTAGGGATTGCGCGTCGCACCGAAGACCTTGTTGAAGGTCTGGCTGCCGGCGCCGAATTCCGGCGTGTTCGTCTTGCCGAGCGTAATGATGCCGGCCGTCGCGAGCCGCTCGACCAGCGCACCATCCTGCTCGGGAACGTTGTCGCGATAGACCAGCGAGCCGAACGTGGTGCGGATGCCCTTGGTCGGCATCAGGTCCTTGTACGCGATGGGCAGTCCCGCGAAGAGCGGGCGCTTCTTCTGCCGGTCGGCCTTCTTCGCCGCGGCCAAGGCCTGCTCGGGCAGGAACGTGACGATCGCGTTCAGCCTCGGGTTGACGCGCTCGATGCGCTCGATGAAGGCCCGCACCACCTCGGTGGCGGAAACCTTGCGCGCGCGCAGCAGGCGGGCGAGCTCGAGCGCCGGGGTAAAGCAGAGCTCCTTCACATCAGCACGATGTCGAATTGTTCCTGCGTATAGCTCGACTCGACCTGCATCGACACCGGCTTGCCGATGAAGCCGGAGAGCATTTCAAGCGACGGCGCCTCTTCCTCGAGGAAGCGGTCGATCACGCTCTGCGCGGCGAGCACGCGGAACTCGCGCGCCTCGTTGAAGGCGCGCGCCTCGCGCAGGATCTCGCGCAGGATCTCGTAGCACACCGTGTCGGCCGTCTTGACTTCGCCGCGCCCGCCGC
>DATDCR010000516.1:0-2112 GCA_036524215.1 Burkholderiales bacterium | reverse complement strand
GATGCGCAGCGCCTGGAAGGTGCGGGTGGCCGGATCGATGCGGTCGTGCGCGGGGCCGATGGCGCGGCGCACGATCTCCGCCAGGCGTTGGGTGGTGCTGATCGGCGCGAGGGCGCGCGCGGCGACGATCGCCTTGGCGACGCGGCGCGCCTTCTTCTCCTCGCCGAAGGTGAAGATGAGGTCGGCGAGCGGCCGTTCCGCCAGCTCGTTTACCAGATCCGCCGCGCTCTTGCCGGCGCGCTCCATGCGCATGTCGAGCGGACCTTCGGCCTGGAAACTGAAGCCGCGCGCAGCTTCGTCGAGCTGCGGCGAAGACACGCCGAGGTCGAAAAGCATGCCGTCGGCGCGCTGCGCACCCAGCACGGTGGAGAGGGAGGAAAAGGCGGCGCGCACGAACGAAAAGCGCGTGTCCTCGATTTCGCCGGCCGCGCGCGCCGCTTCCGGGTCGCGATCCAGCGCAATGAGGCGGCCGCGCTCGCCCAGCCGCTCGAGGATCGCGCGACTGTGGCCGCCGCGGCCGAACGTGCCGTCCACGTACAAGCCGTCCGGCCTTATGGCCAGCGCATCGAGCGCCTCGCTGAGCAAGACCGGTTGATGCATCGGACGGGCTCACAGGGAAAAGTCCTCCATCCCCGCGGGCGTCGGCCCCGGCGTCGAAAGCGCCTGGCCGAGCTTGGCCGACCAGACGCCGGCGTCCCAAAGCTCGAAGTAATGGCCTTGGCCCACCATCATCGCGTCGCGCTCCAGCTTCGCGTGCAGGCGAAGCGCCGGCGCCAGCAGGATGCGGCCCGATCCGTCGGGAGTTACGTGCTCCTCGAAGCCGAGGAGCAAGCGCTTCCACCAGCTCGCTTTCGGATCAAAGCTCGGGAAGGCGGACACCCTTGCGCGAACCGGTTCCCAGGCCTCCTGTGGATAAATCAGGACGCAGCCATCGGGATGGGCAGTGAGGACCAGCGAATCCGACGCCTGCACGAGCGCACTACGATGGCGCGTTGGGATAGCGACGCGACCTTTGGCGTCGAGCGTGATGACCGCCGCTCCGCGGAACGCTGCCTCCATCTGGCCCTTTGTGCCACTTTTTTCTACGTTTTGCCACCTTATCCAAAAGCAACTTGGGGGTCAAGCTCAATTATTCCGCCGCGACAAGCACTTAGCGCGATTTTCCACAGCGATTTCTTGGTTTGCAATCTACGTATAATCATATAGTTAGGAGATTGTCTAAATGTAGAGTCTTAGAAACCAGGCCCGCCTAGAGGCCGATGCCATAATTTCCGCCCCATGATCGACAAGAATTTCGCGAGCGCGGAAGCCGCGCTTGCAGACGTACCCGATGGCGCGACGGTCATGATCGGCGGCTTCGGAAATGCCGGCATGCCCTCCGCGCTGATCGACGCGCTGATCGCCCAAGGTGCGCGAGAGCTCACCATCGTCAACAACAATGCCGGCAATGCCGACACGGGCCTCGCTGCGCTGATCGCGGCAAAGCGCGTGCGCAAGATCCTCTGTTCCTTCCCGCGCCAGGCCGACTCCTGGCATTTCGACAAGGCCTACCGTTCGGGCGAACTCGAGCTCGAGCTCGTGCCGCAGGGCACGCTCGCGGAACGGATTCGCGCCGCAGGCGCAGGCATCGGCGCCTTCTACACGCCGACCGCGTTCGGCACGCTGCTCGCCAAGGGAAAGGAAACGCGGCGCATCGGCGAGCGCGATTACGTGCTCGAGTATCCGATTCACGCCGACTACGCGCTCATCAAGGCAGATCGCGCCGACCGCTGGGGAAACCTGGTCTATCGCAAGACCGCGCGCAATTTCGCGCCGATCATGGCCAGCGCGGCGAAGTGCACCGTGGTGCAAGTGCGCGAGACGGTGGATCTCGGCGGCCTCGATCCCGAAACGGTCGTGACGCCGGGCATCTTCGTGAAGCGCGTGGTGAAAGTGAGCTCCTCGCTCAGGAAAGCCGCTTGATGAAGAAGCTCGATCGCAATCAGATGGCCGCGCGCGTGGCGCGCGACATCCCCGAAGGCTCGTACGTGAACCTCGGTATCGGCCTACCGACCCTGGTCGCCGATCACCTGCCGAAGGGACGCGAGATCATCCTGCACAGCGAGAACGGCG
>DATDCR010000515.1:0-23478 GCA_036524215.1 Burkholderiales bacterium | reverse complement strand
CGAAGGCCTGATCGGCAAGGTAGACCTCAATACCTGGGTGGCGCAGAGCATCGAGCGCGCCGTGGCCACCGTCCACAGCCGCACGCAAGAAGGGCTGGCGGTGCTGGCCACGGTGGGATCGACCGCGCCCTTCGTCGGCCTGTTCGGCACGGTCTGGGGCATCTACAACGCGCTGGTGCGCATCGGCGCCTCCGGCACGGCCTCGATCGACAAGGTGGCGGGACCGGTGGGCGAGGCGCTGATCATGACGGCCATCGGCCTCGCGGTCGCGGTGCCGGCGGTGCTCGGCTACAACTGGCTGGTGCGCCGCAACAAGGTCGCGATGGAATACCTGCGCGCCTTCAGCGCCGACCTGCACATGGTGCTGGTGAGCGGCAACACCAAGCGCGCGGCGGCGGCGGTTGCGGCCGCGAGGTAACACGCCATGGCAATGACCGTCGGGCAGGACGTCTCGGAAGGCGAAGACGAGGTGATCGCAGCGATCAACACCACGCCGCTGGTCGACGTGATGCTGGTGCTGCTGATCATCTTCCTCATCACCATCCCGGTGGTGATCCACAACGTGCCGGTCGACCTGCCGCGCGAGCGCAACCTGCCGACGCAGACCAAGCCGGAGAACATCATGATCGCCATCGACCGCGACGGCGGCGTGTACTGGAACAACCAGCCCGTCGAGGACGCGGAGCTCTTCAAGCGGCTGAAGGAAGTCGCGGTGCGCAAGCCGCAGCCCGAAGTGCACATCCGCGGCGACCGCGAGGGGCGCTACGAATTCGTCGGACGCGTGGTCTACGACTGCCAGCGCGCCGGCATTCTCAAGATCGGCTTCATCACCGAGCCGCCGGCGCGCAACGCGACCAGCGGCTGACCCGCACAGGAACCTGCCATGGCCATGACCGTCGGAACAAGCGGCGGACGCGATCCGGACGTGATGGTGGACATCAACACCACGCCGCTCATCGACGTGATGCTGGTGCTGCTGATCATGCTGATCATCACCATCCCGATCCAGACGCACGCCGTAAAGCTGAACATGCCGGTCGGCAAGCCGCCGCCGCAGACCACGCCGCCGCAGGTGGTGACCATCGACATCGACTTCGACGGCACGCTGATCTGGAACGGCGAGACGCTCGCCGGCCGGCCCGAGCTCGAGGCGCGCCTGCGCAATGCCGCCGCGATGCAGGACCAGCCGGAGCTGCACCTGCGCCCCAACAAGCTCGTCAAGTACCGCAACGTCGCGATGGTGATGGCTTCGGCGCAGCGCCTCGGCCTCACCAAGGTCGGCATCATCGGCCACGAGCAGTTCATCCGATGACGATGCGCCGACTGCTCTTTGTGGCCCTGCTTTCGTTGGGCGCCGGCGCGCTCGCGCAGGACAAGGCGCCGACGGTGCGCCCGGAGGTCGGCAAGCCGCTGCAGGCCGCGATCGACGCGCTCAAGGCGAAGCGCGCCAAGGAAGCGGTCGCCAGGGCGCGCGAGGCGCAGGCGGTGCCGGACAAGACGCCCTACGAGTCCTACCTCGTCACGCGCGTGCTCGGCCAGGCCGCGGCGCTTGCCGGCGATGCCGCCACCGCGGCGCCGCTGCTCGACAACGCGGCGGGCTCATCCGCGGCGCCCGAAGGCGACCGGCGCCAGCTCCTCGAGATGGCGGCCGGACAGTACTACGCGTCGAAGGAATACTCGAAAGCGGCCGCCACCGCGACCAAGTACTTCCAGCACGGCGGCAGCTCCAAGGCGGTGCGCACGATCTACATCAACTCGCTTTTCCAGGCCGGCAATTACGGCGCCGCCGCGCGCGAGCTCGCCTCCGATGTGGAAGCCGACGAGCGCGCCGGCAAGACGCCGCCGGAAGATCACCTGCAGCTTCTCGCCAACGCTTACGCCCAGACCAAGGACACCGCGGGCTACGGACGCACGATGGAGAAGCTGGTCGCCTCCTATCCGAAGCGCGAATACTGGCTCAGCGTGCTGCACAACGTGATGGCGCGCCAGGGCTACAACGACCGCCTGAACATCGATGTCGCGCGCCTCAAGCTCGAGAGCGGCACCATGACCAAGGCGGAGGAATACGTCGACTACGCGCAGATGTCCCTCATCGAGGGCTTCCCCGTGGAAGCGACCAAGGTGATCGAGAAAGGCTACGCCGCCGGCGTGCTCGGCGTCGGCGCCGAGGCCGAGCGCCACAAGCGGCTGCGCGATCTCGCCGCCAAGAACCTCGCCGCCGACAAGAAGAGCATCGCCGAGAGCGAAAAGCAGGACGCGTCGTCGAAGGACGGCAAGACGCTATTCAACGAAGGCTTCAACTACGTCCTTCACGGCAGGAGCGAGAAAGGCCTGGCGATGATGCAGCAGGGCATGAAGATGGGCGGCAGCTTCCGGCGTCCAGACCATGCGAAGCTGCAGCTCGGCTATGCCTACCATGTGGCCGGCCAGAACGAGCGCGCCGTGCAGATGTTCAAGAGCGTGCAGGGCACCGACGGCGCCGCCGCGCTCGCGCGCCTATGGGTGCTGCGCCTTAGCCGCTCTTCCTAGCCCCTTCGCGCGGTGGCGGCGCACCTTCATCAGGTTGCCGCAGCTCGCCATCTCGCACCAGCGCCGGCTGCAGTTCTTCGTCTCGTCGATGAACAGCCAGTAGCAGGTGTCGTTGCCGCAGCGGCGCACGCGCGCGAGGCGTGGCGAAGTCAGGAGCGAAACGGTCGACTCGACGAGCGGGCGCAACGCCGCCTCGAGCACATCCGCCTGCTCATCCACGGTCCAGCGAAAGCCGCATGCGGCCTCCTTCAAGCGGCCATAAGGAGCCGTGCGCGCGTACTCCTCTTCGAGGAGCCGCAGGTCCTCTGCGCGCGGCGCATCGCCTTTGGCCTTGGCGAGGAAGACGCGCGCCATCGCTTCGCGAAAGTCGAGCGCGCGGCGCCATAGAGCCTGCGCCGCTTTCGGCGAGCGCTCCCCGGCGGCGCGCAGCGCGGCCGCCTGCCGGCGGCTCAAGCTGCCCGAGGTCTCGAGCCAGTCGATCAGGTCGCCGAAATCGCGGATGCGCTCCTTCGCCTCCGCGCCGCGGATTCCCTGGCCCGAGTTGGAGAAATCGAGACAAAGCTCGCCGCCGGGGCAGCGGAAGCATTCCGCATAGGGCTTTGCCTTGCAGCGCTCGTACGCCGCCCGGTAGTCGACCGCCATCCGTAACCTTTAAAAGACGCTTGACAGGTTACATCATACGCAGGTATCGTGTAACCGTCTATCACAAGATTAGTGGTTACGGAGAAAACATGACAACGCCCAGCGCCAGCCAACGGCTCATCGCCGCCGCCCTAGCGGTCAGCACCACCTTCTCGATCGTCTGGAGCCTCGCCGCCTTGGGTTATCCGCAAGCCCCCGCGCCCGCGCCGGTGCTCCTGGCGTGCCGCTAGCCGGCGAGCTCCTCGGTCACGCTTTCGGTGATGCGCGGCGCCTGCGCCTCGCGCAACGAGCGCAGCTTGAGAAGCGGCGAAGCCCACGCGACCAGCAGGACGAGCGCGGTGGTGCCGAAGCCGGCGATGAGGATCGTCGCACGCAGCCCGGCGTGCTCGGCGATCCATCCGCCCGCCAGGCCGCCGAGCGGCGCGGCGGCGATGGTGAGGCAGATCATCGTCGCCGTCACGCGCCCGAGCAGCGCATCGGGTGCGACGGCCTGGCGCAGCGTCAGGTAGTTGATGAAGAACACCATGCCGCTGAAGTCGAGCACCGCGAGGCCGAGGCCGAAGATCGCCGAAGCAAGGTCGAGGCCCCCTGAGGCCGTGCCGACGACGAGCCAGCCCGCACCGGTGCCCAGCATGCCGAGCAGCATCGTCGGTCCGAAGCCGAAGCGCCGGTTGAGAGGGTCGGCCGCGGCGGCCGCGGCAAGCGTGCCCACGCCCGCCATCATCCAGAGCGCGCCCACGCGCCCGGCCGAAAAACCGAGCTCGCGCGCGGCGAACAGGATCACGATGGCGAAGTACATGTGGCGGAAGATCTGCCACACCGCGAGCGACCACGCGAGCGCGCGCAGCGTCTTGTTGCGCCAGATCGTCACCAGGCCTTCGCGGATCTCGCCGAGCACGCTGCGCCCGCGCAGCTTCGGCGCGTCGCTCGGATTCGCCGCGATGCCGCGCAGGATGAGCGCCGAGAAGAAGAAGCAGAACGCGTCGAGCAGGATCGCGAACGGCGCCGTCAGCCACTGGATCAGCGCGCCGGCGAATCCGGGGCCGATGAGCTGCGCGGCCGAGTCGCTGATGCCGATCTTGGCGTTCGCCTCGACCAGCTTGTCCCGTCCGACGCGCTCGGTCATGAACACCTGATAGGCCGGCCAGCCCATCACGCCGCCGACGCCGATCAGGAAGCCGACCGCGTAGAGCACGTTCATCGAAAGCGTCCCGGCCCAGGCGCAAAGCGGCACCGCGAGCAGCGCCGCGCCGCGCGCAATGTCGGACCAGATGATGATCGGCAGCTTTGGCGCACGGTCGACCAGCACGCCGGCGAACAGCCCGAACAGCGCGAAAGGCACGGCCTCGAGCGCGGTGAGAACGCCCATCTCGAACGGCGTGGCGTTGAGCAGGAGCGCGCCCGTCAACGGCAGCGCGAGCATGGTGATCTGCCCGCCGAAGTGCGTGATGGTGAGCGAGCTCCACAGCCGCACGAAGTCGCGGCTGCGCCACAGCCCGTTGAAGGCACGGGCCGGATTCAGAAGCTGCAGCAGGTGCGTCATGTTCTTTCCCATGCGCGACTACGCGTCGCGCGCTGCGCGAGGCGGGAAGGAATCAGCTTTTGGCCCTCGTCCCCGCCTCGAAATTCCGGCGGGCGATCGGCCCGCAGGTCAGTCGTTGCCGCGAATCAGCGGTACGGCGGGGAAACGCAGACGATCCGCGCCGCGCGCCATGCCGCTCATCGAGCTTCGAGAGGCAATTGCTTTTGCGTGGCCATTCATGCTGGGTTGCGGTCCAGATCGCGAATCGGGACGCGCAGTATAGATTTCATCCCCCGCGGCGGCAACTCGGGCGCCAAAAGCGCCGTTTCGTCGCATGGCCGTTGTTGCCCCGGCCCGCCCCCCTTACTCTGCCGCCATGCCAGCGCGGAGAACTGCCATGAAAACGATCCCGAGCCTCGTTGCCCTGACCCTAGCCGTCGTGGTGAATGCCGTCACCCTCGCCGCGCTGAACCGCTCGATGGTCGACGGCGCCGAGCGAGCACAGGCTTCGCTGCAGGAGCCGGCGCGCGTGCTCGTCAGCGCGAGAAGGACGCCGGCCGAGCTCGCTACCGCGCAGTGCCCGGCGCCGAAGGCGCTTTGAAGTGAGATCATTGCTGCGCCTTGGCCCCACGCGCCCTCCTCGCCGAAGACGAGCCGCTGCTGCGCGACGAGCTCGCCGAGCTCCTCACTTCGCTCTGGCCGGAGCTCGACGTCGTCGCGGCGGTCGGTGACGGCATCGCGGCACTGCAGGCGCTCGAGAAGCACCGTCCCGACGTGCTGTTCGTCGACATCAACATGCCGGGAATGGACGGCCTGGAAGTCGCCCGCCAGGCGAGCGGACGCTGTCATGTGGTTTTCGTCACGGCCTACGACCAGCACACCCTCGCCGCTTTCGAGCAGGGCGCGGCCGACTACCTGCTGAAGCCGGTGCAGCCCGGGCGGCTCGCCACGACCGTGAATCGCCTCAAGGAGCGCATCGGCGGCGCCGCGCCCCGGCTCGAAGGCCTGCTGCGCGAGCTCGGCGCTGCCGGCCGGCGCGGCTTCCTGCGCTGGATCAACGCCTCGCAGGGGCAGACGGTGCGCGTGATTACCGTCGACGACGTCTGCTACTTCCAGGCCGACAGCAAGTACACGCGCGTCGTCACCCCGGAAGGCGAATCGCTGATCCGCAAGCCGATCAAGGAGCTCGCCGATGAGCTCGATCCCTCCTCGTTCTGGCAGATCCATCGCGGCACGATCGTGAACGTGCAAGCCATCGCCGGCGTGGTGCGCGACCTGCGGGGCCGCACCCAGGTGCGTCTCAAGCGCCGCGAGGAACTGCTGCCGGTGAGCGATGCGTACACTCAGCTCTTCCGGCAGATGTAGGCGATGAAGCGCTTGCTCAACGGTTTGTCCTGGAACGCGATCGCGCTGGTCGCGGCCTTCTGCGCGCTGGAAGCGCTGGAATGGGTCCTGTCGCCGGGCGGCGGCATCGTCGGCGGCCCGATCGAGGACCTGGCGATGGGCTGGGGGTCGCGCTTTTCGGTGTTCCTCGTCACCGGCCTGACGATGCTCGTCACGACCGTCGTGATCCTGAACGCCGCCGGCCGCGCCGGGCGCGAGAACATCGGCGTCGCCGTGTTCGCGGCGGTCGCCGCCGCGGCCGCCTCGGCTCTCATGCGCTACAGCATCGGCGCGACGCCTGCCGCCGAAGGGCCGGGCTACATGCTTCTGGTGTTCATCTCCTGGCTCGGCTCGGCGGCGGGTCTGGCGGCGGCGTACGTCTTCTACCTTCGAGCGCAAGCGGCGCAGGACGAAGCGCGCGCGGCCGAGCTGCGCCGCCATGCGCTCGATAACCAGCAGCTCGCGACCCGCCTGCGGCTGCTGCAGGCGCAGGTCGAGCCGCACTTTCTCTTCAACACGCTTTCCAACGTGCGCCGCCTTTGCCAGAACGATGCGCCGGCGGGTCGTCGCATGCTCGCCCATCTGACGCGTTATCTGCAGGGCGCGCTGCCGCGCATGCGCGAGGATGAAACGAGCCTCGCGCAAGAGATCGAGCTGGTGTGCGCCTATCTCGGGCTGCAGCAGATCCGCATGGGAGATCGCCTGCAAACGTCCATCGACGCGCCGGCGCCGCTGCTTGGCGCGCGCGTTCCGCCGATGATCCTCGCTACGCTGGTCGAGAACGCCATCAAGCACGGCATCGCGCCGCTCGCCGAAGGCGGCGCGATCCGCATCAAGGCAGAGCAGGGCGCCCAGCAGCTCAAGCTCACGGTCACCGACAACGGGCGCGGGCTCAGCGCGGACTCGGGAGGCTGCGGCGTCGGCCTCGCCAACATCCGCGCCCGCCTCGCCGCCCTCTACGGCGAGCGCGCCGCCTTGCAGCTTCAAGCCAACGCGCCGCGCGGCGTCGCCGCCGTGATCACGCTGCCGCTGCCATGAAGCTCCTCGCCGGATTCGGCAAGCGCCAGCTCATCCTCGCCTTCTGCTTCTCGCTGGTGATGGAGCTCGCGCATCTCACCTACGCCGCCATCGGCGACTCCGCGCCGCGCGCCGCCGCCGGCATCATCGCCGCATGGATGGTGCTGTATTTCGTCTTCACCGTCGTGGGCCTTGCTTGCGCGGTCGCCACCGATAACCTGCTGGGGCCGCGCACGGCCGTCGCCAGACGGCTGATCGTCGCCACGCTGCTCGCGACGATCGTGGTCGCCGGCCTGGTCGAAGGCGTGACTTACCTGTGGCCGGCGATCGAAGGCAAGGAGCCTGGCGTGTTCCTTGGGATGACGCACCGCATCGCCTATCGCCTGAGCCTCGCCGGTAGCTGGATGCTGCTGCTCGTCGGCTTCTACACCATGCTGCAGGAGAGTCGCCGCGCAAACGAGCGGCTGCATGGCCTCAAGCTGGGCGCGCTCGCGACGGAACGCCGCCTGGTCGAAGCCGACTTGCGTGCCATGCAGGCGCGCGTCGAGCCGGACCTTCTCTTCGCCGCCTTGCCGGCCATCGATCGCGCCTACGAGCAGAGCGTGGAGCGCGGCGAGCGCGCCCTCGACGCCCTCATTGCATTCCTGCGCGCGGCGCTGCCCGCCGAAGCGAGCGCGACTTCCACCGTCGCGGCGGAGCTCGAGCTGGTGCGCGCGTACGTCGGGCTGCGGGAAATCATCTCGGCTGCGTGCCCGAAGCTTGAGATCGCCGCCGATCCGGCGGCGGCGTCGCAGCCGATGCCCGCCATGCTGCTGCTGCCGCTCGTGCGCCGCGCGCTCGACGGCGGGTCCACCTCGATCAGCATGGGCGCGCAGCTGCGCGGCAGGAAGCTGGAGGTCACTCTGCACGGCAATGGCGCGCAGGCAGCCTCGGGCGAGGAAATCACCGGACTGCAGGCGCGCCTCGCGCAGCTTTTCGCCGGCCGCGCGCGCCTGGAGGCGGCCCCCGGCTTCGGTGCGCGGCTGGAAATTCCGGTCGGCGCTTAGTGCAGGCGGCCTTCGAGGCCGCGCGGGATGGCCTCGACCAGCTTTCGCGTGTACTCGTGCTGCGGGCTGCGGAAAATCGCTTCCGGCGTGCCGCGCTCGACCACCTCGCCCGAGCGCATGACGAGCACCTCGTCGGCCATGTACTTCACCACCGCAAGATCGTGCGAGATGAAGACGTAGGCGAGGCCGAGGCTCTCCTGCAGCTCGAGCAGGAGATTCAGCACCGTGGCCTGCACCGACACATCGAGCGCCGAGACCGGCTCGTCGCAGATCAGCACCTCCGGCTCGACGGCGAGCGCGCGCGCGATGGCGATGCGCTGGCGCTGGCCGCCGGAGAATTCGTGCGGGTAGCGCTGCATCGCATCTTCGGGCAGGCCGACGCGCTGCAGGAGCTGCCGTGCGCGCCGGTAGCGCTCGTCCTCGCCGGCGCCGAGGCCATGAATGCGCATCGGCTCGACGAGCGTGCGCCCGATGGAGCGGCGCGGGTTCAGGCTCGCATAGGGATTCTGGAACACGATCTGGATGCGCCGGCGAAAGCCCATCATCGCCGACGGCTTGAGCTTGAGGAGGTCCGTGCCATCGAAGCGCGCCTCGCCCCCGCTCGCCTGCAAGAGCCGCATCAGCAGCAGCGCCACCGTCGTCTTGCCTGAACCCGACTCGCCCACTACGCCAACGGTTCGGCCGCGCGACACGGCGAACGAAACGTCGCCCACGGCGAGGAGCGATCTCGAGGCCCACAGGCCGGTGCGCAGGCGGAATTCCTTGCGCAGGTGCCTTGCCTCGACCAGCGGCTCGGCCGCGTCCGGGCGCTCCAGCGGCTCGCTCGGGATCGGCTGCCCGCGCATGAAGTCCTCGATCACCGGAAGGCGGCGCGGCCGCGCATCGAGCCTCGGCCGGCAGGCGAGGAGCGCGCGCGTATAGGGATCCTGCGGGGCGCGGAAGATGCGCTCGACCGGGCCGCTCTCGCGCACCACGCCATCGCGCATCACGACGACGGCGTCCGCGAGCTCGCCGACGAGGCCGAGATCGTGGCTGATGAAAAGCACGCTCATGCGGTGACGCTCGCGCAGGCGCGCGATCAGCTCGAGCACCTGCCGCTGCACCGTCACGTCGAGCGCCGTGGTCGGCTCGTCGGCGATGAGGAGCTTCGGCTCGTTCGCGATCGCCATGGCGATCATCACGCGCTGCTGCTGGCCGCCCGACAGCTCGTGCGGATAGGCGCGCAGACGCGCGCGCGGCTCGGGGATGCCGACCTCGTTCAGCAGCTCGGCCGAGCGCTCGAGCGCCTGGCGCGCGCTCATGCCGCGATGCAGGCGCAGCACCTCGGCGACCTGCTCGCCCACGGTGAGCACCGGGTTGAGCGAGGTCATCGGCTCCTGGAACACCGCGCTGATCTCGCGCCCGCGCAGCTCGCGCAGGCGCGGGGCCGGCACGCCGAGCAGATTCTCGCCGCCGTACTCGACGCGGCTGGCGCGGTCGATGACCGCGTTCTCCGGCAGCAGGCGCAGGATCGACATCGCCGAGACGGTCTTGCCGCTGCCGGACTCTCCGACCAGCGCGAGCGTGCTGTCCTCGGGGATCTCGAAGCTCACCCCGCGCACCGCCTCCACCGCGCTTTGCCGGGTGACAAAGGACACCTTCAGGTCGCGGACGGCGACGAGCGCGCTCATGGACGATCAGCGCAGCCGCGGGTCGAGCGCATCGCGCAGGCTGTCGGTCAGCATCGAGAACGCGGTGAGGAAGATCGCCATGAAGAGCGTCGCTGCCGCGAGCTGCCACCACTTGCCGATGACGAGCTCGGTCTGCGCCTCCGACAGCATGGTGCCCCAGGACACCATGTCGACCGGCACGCCGAGCCCGAGGAAGGAAAGGATCACCTCGACCTTGATGAACGCCACGACGAGGAGCGAGAGCTGGACGAGGACGACGTGGCTCACGTTGGGCAGGATATGCACGAACATGCGCGACAGGCCCGACGCGCCCATCGCCTGCGCGGCAAGCACGTACTCGCGCGAGCGGTGCTTCATGTACTCGGCGCGCACCAGCCGGTACATGCCCGTCCAGCCGGTCACCGACAGGATGATCACCACGGTCCAGATACCGCTCGCGAACACGGCCGCGAGGGGGCCGCTCCTCAGCACCGCCGCGAGCGTGAAGACGAGCAGGATCCCCGGGATGGAAGTGAAGACGTTGTAGAGCCACTCGAGGAAATCGTTGATCCAGCCGCCGTAGAAGCCGGCGGTCGCCCCGAGCAGCGTGCCGATCAGCGTCGCGCACAGCGCCGCCACCACGCCGACGGCGATCGAGACCTGCGAGCCCTTGATCGCCTTGTCGAGCACATCGCGTCCCCAGCGATCCCCGCCCCAGGGCAGCGTGAGGGAGCGCTCCCGTTGCGTGCTCTTCAGCTCGCCGGTGCGCTTCGCCCATTCCTCGTATTTCGGCGCCAGCGGATCGATGTCGCGCAGGTCGGGAACCCTGCCTTTGTGCTCGCTGCGCTTCTGCAGCGCCGCCTCGAGATTCGGCCGCTCGCCGAGGAAGGCCGGATTGGCATACGGCACGCCGACTTCCTCGCTCCAACCGCCGGCCAGCCAGCCCGCCATGGCGAAGAAGATCATCACCAGGTAAGCAGCGACGATGCCGAGCGAGACGGCACCGACCCGGTCTTGCTGCAGGCGGCGCAGGAGTGCGGTCCAGGCGCTCTCAGGGGTGACGTCGAGGACGGCGGCCATTAACGCAGCTGGATGCGCGGGTCGACGAAGCTGTACAGCACGTCGGCCGCTAGGTTGATCAGCATGGTGAGGACGGAGAGGTAGATCGTCACCGCCTGGATCACCGGGTAGTCGCTGCGGTTCACCGCCAGGTAGATCTCGCGGCCGAGGCCCGGGATCGAGAAAAATATCTCCAGCAGAAAGCTGCCCACGAACACGCCGGGAATGAGCAGCGAAATGTTGGTGACGACGGGAACCAGCGCGTTGCGCAGCACGTGCTTGCGCAGGATCGAGGGCTCGGAAAGGCCCTTGGCGCGCGCAGTGCGCACATAGTCACTCTTCGTCTCGTCGAGGAAGAACGAGCGGTAAAGGCGCGTCTGCGGCGCTAGGCCGACGAGCGCCGCGAGCAGGATCGGCAGCGGCGCGTAGGTGACGAGGTTCTTCCAGAAGCTGTCGCTCCAGCCCTGCACCGGGAACCAGCCGAGCTCGAAGCCGAACAGATACTGGCCGACGATGATGTAGACGAGGAACGAGATCGACATCGCCGCGACGCAAAGCGCCATCACCGAGCGGTCCAGGAGCGTGCCGCGGTAGTACGCCACCAGCATGGCGGTCGGGATCGCCATGGCGGCTTCCAGAAGCAGGATGGGAATGGTGATGGTGAGCGTCGCCGGCAGGCGCGTGAGGAAGATCGTCGAGACCTGCTCGCGCGTGATCCAGCTCTTGCCCCAGTCGAACGTCAGAATCTCGCGCACGAAAATGCCGAGCTGCACGTACCACGGCTGATCGAGGCCGAGCTCGTGCCGGATCGCATCGATCTGCTCCTGGCTCGCCACCTGCCCGGCCAGGATCTGCGCCGGGTCGCCGCCGAACAGCTTGAAGAGGATGAAGATCAGCAGCACCACTCCGGCAAGAGTGGGCACCATCTGCCAAAGCCTGCGTAAGATATAGGCCGCCATGCGCCTCCTCTTTCTGCGCGCCGCGATTCTAGCCTGCGTATGGATCGCGCCACCGGCGGCGGCCGAGAAAGTGCTCCGCTACGCCTTTCCGGTCGCCGAGACCGGCTTCGATCCGGCGCAGATCAACGACCTCTACTCGAGCCAGATCGTCGCCCACATCTACGACGCACCGCTCGAGCTCGAGTACCTTGCCCGGCCGTACAAGATACGGCCGAACACCGCGGCCGCGATGCCCGAGGTCTCGGCTGACGGAAGAGTGTGGACGATACGCGTGCGGCCGGGCATCTACTTCGCCGACGACCCGGTGTTCAAGGGCAAGAAGCGTGAGCTGACAGCGGAGGACTACGTCTATTCACTCAAACGGCACTGGGATCCCAAGAACAAGTCGCAGCAGCTCTATCTCGTCGACGGGCGCGTGGTCGGCATGGATGCGATACGCAAGGCGGCGCTTGCCGGCGGCAAGTTCGACTACGACCGAGAGGTCGAAGGCCTGAAGGTGATCGACCGCTACACCTATCGCGTCACGTTCACCGAGCCGTATCCGAACTTCGTCTATTCGCTCGCCTCCAACTGCAATCTCACCTGCGCCGTCGCGCGCGAGGTGATCGAGGGCTATGCCGACCGGACGATGGAACATCCGGTCGGCACGAACGCCTACCGCCTGAAGGAATGGCGGCGCTCCTCGCGCATCGTGCTCGAGCGCAACCCCGGCTTCCGCGAGGAGCGCTACAACGAGACGGCGCCGTCCGACGATGCGGAGGGGCAGGCCATCGCGCAGAAGCTGCGCGGCAGGCGCCTGCCGATGATCGACCGGGTCGAGGTCTACATCATCGAGGAGGCGCAGCCGCGCTGGCTCGCATTCCTCAACGCCGAGCACGATCTCATCGAGCGCGTGCCGGCCGAGTTCGTCAACATCGCAGCGCCCGAAGCTCGGCTTGCGCCGAACCTCGCAAAGCGCAAGATCAAGATGACACGCGCCAACGAGCACGCCCTCATCTTCGTCTACTTCGGCATGGAGAACCCGGTGGTCGGAGGCTATACCGCCGACAAGGTTGCGCTGCGACGCGCGATTTCGCTCGGCGTCGATCCCGACGAGTGGATCCGCGCCGTGTACTACGGCCAGGCGATCGTGGCGCAGTCAACCGTGCCGCCGAGCGCTTTCGGCGCCGATCCCGACCTCGCCGGGCCGCTCGCCGAATTCAACCCGGCCAAGGCGAAGGCGCTGCTCGACGTGTATGGCTATGTCGACCGCGATGGCGACGGCTATCGAGAGCTGCCCGACGGCTCGAAGCTGGTGCTCGAGATCGCGAGCGTGCCCGACAGCCAGGGCAAGCGCCAGGACGAGCTATGGCGCAAGTGGATGGACCGCATCGGCCTTAGAACGGAGTTCAAGAAGAACCAGTGGCCGCAGCTCCTGAAGGACTCACGCGCCGGAAAGCTGATGATCTGGAACCTTGGCTGGATCGCGGGCGACCCGGACGCCGACACCTTCTACCAGATCCTTTACGGCGTCAGCAAAGGCCAGGCCAACCACTCGCGCTTCGACCTGCCGGCGTGGAACGCGCTCTACAAGCAGGCACACGTGCTGCCGGACAGCCCGGCACGCGACCGTCTCTATCGCGAGATGGATCGCCTCTTCTTCGTCTACGCGCCGCTGCGCCCGATCGCGCACCGCATCCTTACCGGGCTTGCGCACCCCTGGGTGATCGGCTATCGGAGGAACGACCTGACTCGGCAGCTTTGGACTTATCTGGATATCGACGACTCAGCTCGTCCAGGACAGCGCGCTCGAGAAGCCGCGCCGGCAGCAGCCCCTGCGCGATGACGAGGTCGTGAAACTCCTGCGCGCTGAAGCGATCGCCTAGGGCGATTTCCGCTTTCATGCGCAGCTCGCGCAGCCTGCTGTAGCCGTAGAGGTAAGACACCGCCTGGCCCGGGCTCCAGAAGGCGTAGCGGTCCGACTCCTGCTGCGCCATCGGCTCCGACAGGGTGACCTCGCGCATCAGGTACTCCTTGGCGGCTTCCGGGGTCATGCGGCCGAGGTTGACCATCGGATCGAGGAACTCGCGCGCCGCCCGCCAGAGGCGGAACTGCAGCGAGAAGAGCTGGGCTTCCGGCGCAAGATAGGGCAGCAGGATGCTTTCGGCGTAGAGCGCCCAGCCTTCCGAGTTCGTGCTGTTCGACGCGAACACGGCGCGCGCAAGCGATACGCCGCCCTCCACCATCGAGGCAAACTGCAGCTCGTGGCCCGGACGCGCCTCGTGCGCGGTGAGCGTCCACGCCGCGGCCGGCGCGGTGAAATCGTCCACCGGCGCCGAGGTCTTGGCGTTCGGATTCGTGAGCGGCAGGACGAACTCGCCGACTTCGCCGCGGTTGCCGATGAGGCGCGGTATGTTGAGGTAGGGAGCCGGCGTCGCCGCGGATTCCGCTTCCGTGGCGATGCGGATCGAGGCGGCTCGCTGCGGCAGCGTCACGAGGTGCTCGCGAGCGATGATCTTCTCGATGCCGGCGAGCACCTCGCGGTAATGCGGCAGGACCCGCTCGCGCGGCAACGGCTCGCCTTTCAGCGCGCGCAGCACATCGCGATAGCCGCTCGCCGGGAGCTTGCGCTCGCGCGCGATGTCGAGCGCGAGGCGTGCCATCTCCTCGCGCACTTCGGCGAAGGTGGTGGTGCCCAGGGCGATCGCCTGTTGCGGAGAAATGTCGACCCCGACGTGCTTCAGGCGGTCGGCATAGAGCTCGGGCGGCAATGCGGGGGTGCTGCGTGCGCGCGGCAGGACGGTGCTGCGCACCCAGTCGCAATGCTCGCGCAGCTGGCTCCCGAGCCGCTCGTGCGCGGGCTCCCAGCCCTTCACGCCGCTCTCACGGAAAAGCTCCGCGATGCCCGCGACATAGCGCTGGCAGTTATTGAGCTGCTGCTCGACGGCGGTGCGATAGGGCCAAAGCAAGCCCGCTTGCGCCCGCGCCATGGTGCGATCGCGGGAGAGCTTGGCGATCGGCACGCTGCCCGGCTCGATGCCCGCGTAACGTCGCAGCCGCTCGAGCGCGTGGGCGCGCCGCTCCTCGGTGTTGCGCTGATCGAGCAAGGCCTGCAAACCCTGGAAAACGTGGCGCGGCAGGTCGTCGAAGGGAACGACCAGGCGGTGCTCGAGTGCCGCGGTGTGCCGCCGGCGCTCGAGCGCCTCGAGGATGATCTCGAGGTCCTCGCGCACCCGGGCATCGGTCTCCCTGGCTCTCAAGGCGGTGAGCCGCTTCAGCTCGGCGGCGAGCGCGGCGTCGAAGCGCTCGACCACGCGCGGCTTCAGGTCCATGACCTGCGTGTCGAAGCGCTCGATTCCCAGGTGCGACATCCACTCCGGGAAGAAGGCCCCCAGCGTCTCGAAGACCGCCTGGGTATTGCGATCGCTGCGCTCGATCCACGCACGGTCTTCGCCGGCGGCCGCAAAAGAGAGCCAAAAAACAAGGCACAGCGAGCAGAAGATGCGCATCGACCCCCCTTGCAGCGATTCTAGCGGCGGCCATCGGGAAACAAAAATAGCTCTCATTTGATCTAGATCGTCTTTTCGCAGGGCTCGGCCCCTAGGATCGATCGGGATGACGCCGCCGCCGGCACTCTTCGCCGCGCCCCTTCCCTCGCGCCTCTTCCGCGGGGAAAGGCGCTTTCGCATCGCGCTCCTCGGGCTGCCGGGCGCCGGCACGACAACGCTCTTCAACGCGGTGGCGAGCGGCCAGCACGCGCCCGGCGAATGCGACCTCGACATCGGCCTCGACCAGGCACGCGTGGTCGAAGTGCCCTCGCTGTCGGCGGACCTCGGCGCCTTCGACGCCATCATCCAGGTCGTCGATGCGACGGCGCTCGCATCGCATCTCGAACTGACCCGGCGCCTGCTCGAGCTCGACCGGCCGGTGATCCTCGCCCTGAACAAGATGGATGCGGCACGCAACGCGGGCCTGCATATCGGCACCAAGGTGCTGGCCGGCCTCGTCGGCGCGGCGGTGATCCCGACCATCGCAACGATGGGCTACGGGCTGCGCGAGCTCTTTGCGGCCGCGGCGCATGAAATGCGCGCCGCGATGCAGTCGGGGCGGTCCTACCGCGCGCCGATCCACGAGAGCAACGAGGCGCTCGCGCGCATCGCGACGCGGCCCGGCGGCGTGCACCGCACGCAGGACTGGCGCTACTGGCTGGACGAGCTCTTCCTCAGCCGCCGGTTCGGGCTGATCGGCAGCGCCGCCGTTTTTGCCGCCGTGCTGTTCGTCGTGTTCGATCTCAGCGTCAGCATCGATGCGCTGACCACGGCGCCGCTCGCGGCATGGCTTGCGACCTGGACGCCTCAGACAACCACCGAAGTGGTGCTGCGCGCCGTCGCCGACGGCCTGGTCGGGCTCCTCGGCATCGTCGTGCCCTACATGATTCCGCTCGTGCTCCTGCTCGTCACGCTCGAGCAGGTCGGTATCATGGCGCGCATCGCGTTTGCGGTCGATCGCGTCTTCCATCGCTTCGGCCTGCACGGCAACGTCGCGCTGCCGCTTCTCCTGGGGCTCGGCTGCAACGTGCCGGCGATCTCCGCCATCGGCGCGAGCAGCCGCGGCAACGAGCGCCTCATCGCCTGCCTGCTGGTCACCTTCGTTCCCTGCTCGGCGCGCTCGGCGATCATCCTCGCGCTCGCCGGCAAGTATCTCGGCGCGTGGGGCGTGCTGGCGGTGTTCCTGGTGGCCGCGATCGTGATCGGCGTCCTCGGGCGCCTGCTGCAGAAGCGCCTGCCCGAAGGCATGGCCGGGCACATCCAGGAAATCCCGCCGTATGCAGCGCCGCGCTGGCTACCGCTCTTGCGCGAGACCTGGCTGCGAACGAAGGACATCCTGACCATCGTGACCCCGCTCCTCGTCGGCGGCAGCGTGGTGCTGGCGCTCCTCAGCCACATCGGCGCGGCGAGCCTCATCAATACCGCGCTGTCGCCGATCACCTCGCTTTGGCTCGGCCTGCCCGCCGCGCTCGGCGTGCCTTTGCTCTTCGGCGTGCTGCGCAAGGAGCTTTCGCTCGTCATGGTCTACCAGGCGCTCGGCGGCCCGGACGTCGGCGCCTACATGAACGACATCCAGATCTTCACCTTCCTCATCTTCCTCACGCTGTACGTGCCGTGCCTTTCCACCTTCGCGGTGCTGCTCAAGACGATCGGCATGCGACGCGCGCTGGTCTCGGTGTCGCTCTCCGTCGGCGTGGCGCTCGCCGTCAGCGGCGTCACGCGCTTCGCGCTACTTCTGGCCTGACTGCGGCGCCTGCGTTCGCCGCAGCGCTTTGCGCATCACGCGCATCGCGGGGCTCGGCCGCGCGACGATGCGGAAGCCGGCCTTCTTGTACACGCGCACGAGCCCCGTATAGCCGGCGCAGCCGGACAGTGAATCGGCGACGATCGGATAGCCCTCGACGACGCGCGCGCCTTTGCGCCGCGCGTGGCGCGTCGCCGCTTCGAGCAAGGCGCGCATCACGCCGCTGCGCCGGTGCTCCTTGGCAACGAAATAGCAGGTGATGCTCCAGACGCCGGGCGTGTCGTCGACCGGCTTCAGCTTGCGCGAGGTGCGCAGCGCGGCGTATTCGCTGCGCGGCGCGAGGGCGCACCAGCCGACCGGCTTGCCGCCGCGGTAGGCGAGCAAACCGGGCTCGGCGCCCGAGCGCACCCACGAGCGCAGTCCCGCCTTTCTTTCCTGGGGAGAAAAGGATCGAAAGTCGCGGTGCCGCACGCGCCAGTACATGCACCAGCAATTGGAGTACGCGCCGCGCGGTCCGAACAGCCGCTCCAGGTCCCGCCACCGCGCCGCGGTGACGGGACGGATCGTCTCAGGCATAGACGGGAAAACGCGCGCAAAGCGCCTTCACGTCGGCGGCGACGCGAGCGAGGTTCGCCTCGTCGCTCGGCCGGTCGAGCACATCGGCGATCAAGTGCGCCAGCCGCTCGGCCTCGGCGCGGCCGAAGCCTCGCGTCGTCATCGCCGGCGAGCCGATGCGCACCCCGCTCGTCACCGCCGGCTTCTCCGGGTCGTTCGGGATGGCGTTCTTGTTCACCGTGATGTGTGCCCGGCCGAGCGCGGTTTCGGCGTCCTTGCCGGTGATGCGCTTCGGTCGCAGGTCGAGCAGGAACATGTGGCAGTCGGTGCGGCCCGAGACGACGCGCAGCCCGCGCTCGGTGAGCACGTGCGCCATGGTGCGCGCGTTTTCCAGGACCTGTGCCTGGTAGGTCCTGAACTGCGGCTTGAGCGCCTCGCCGAGCGCCACGGCTTTTGCCGCGATCACATGCATGAGCGGGCCGCCCTGCAGCCCCGGAAAGATGGCGCTGTTGATCGCCTTCTCGTAGTCCGGCAGGCCGAAGATCATGCCGCCGCGCGGCCCGCGCAGCGTCTTGTGCGTGGTCGTGGTGACGAAGTGCGCGATGCCGATCGGCGACGGATAGAGCCCGGTGGCGATGAGGCCGGCGTAGTGCGCAATGTCGGCCATCAGGAGCGCGCCGCATTTATCGGCGATGGCGCGGAAACGCTTCCAGTCGAAGGCCAGCGCGTAAGCGGATGCGCCGGTGACGATCAGCTTCGGCTTCTCGGCGAGCGCGATGCGCTCGGCGGCGTCGTAGTCGATCTCTTCCTTCGCCGTCAGGCCGTAGGACAGCACCCGATAGAGCTTGCCCGACAGGTTGACCGGAGAGCCGTGCGTGAGGTGCCCGCCCATGGCGAGCGACAGGCCGAGGATCGTGTCGCCCGGCTTCAGCACCGCCGTGTACACGGCCTGGTTCGCCTGGGAGCCGGAATGCGGCTGCACGTTGGCCCACGGCGCGCCGAACAGCTTCTTGGCACGCTCGATGGCGATGCTTTCCGCCATGTCGACGTATTCGCAGCCGCCGTAGTAGCGCTTGCCGGGATAGCCCTCGGCATACTTGTTGGTGAGCTGGCTGCCCTGGGCGATCAGCACCTGCGGGCTGACATAGTTCTCCGAGGCAATCAGCTCGACATGATCTTCCTGGCGCTGGTTTTCCAGGCGGATGGCATTCCAGAGCTCCGGGTCCGACTGGGCAAGCAGGTTGGGGACGAACATTGGGATGGTTGGAACCGGAAAGGCGCAGATTCTACACTTCGGTCATGAGACTCCTCTGCCTCCTCGCCTTGCTTTTCCTCGGGCCGGCGCACGCGTTCCCCGACAAGCCGGTGCGCCTGATCGTCGCCTTCGCGCCCGGCGGGGTGACGGACATCATCACCCGAGCCGTAGCGCCGAAGCTCTCCGAGATGTGGGCACAGCCGGTCGTGGTGGAGAACCGGCCGGGCGCCGGCGGGTCGATAGCCGCCGTACAGGTCGCGCGCGCGCCGGCCGATGGCTACACGCTCCTCGTGCACTCGTCGGGCTACGCCATCAACGCCGCGGCGAATCCGTCGCTGCCTTACGATCCGCGGCGCGATCTCATCGACGTGGCGCCGCTCGCCAGCCAGCCGATGGTGCTGGTCGTAAATCCGGCGAGCGGCATCCGCAGCGTCGGCGAGCTGATCGCGGCGGCAAAGGCACGGCCCGGCGCGCTCGCCTATGGCTCCTCCGGCATCGGCAGCGGCGCGCATTTCAACGCCGAGAAGTTCCGCATCGATGCGGGCGTGGAAGTGCTGCACGTGCCGTACAAGGGCGGCGCCGACTCGATCAACGAAACGGCCGCCGGCCGCCTGGTGTTCACGTTCAATACGATCACCCTCGCGCTGCCGTACATCCGCGACGGCCGCGTCCGGGTGCTCGGGGTCAGCGCGGCACAGCGCTCGGGCCTGCTGCCGGAAGCGCCGACCATCGCCGAAGCGGGCCTGCCGGGCTTCGAGTTCACCTTCTGGAACGGCCTCTGGGCGCCGGCGGGCACGCCCGCCGCGGTGACGGAAAAGATCGCGCGCGACCTGGCGCAGGTCATCGCCTCCGCGGAGCTGCGGGAACGGCTCACGCGCCTGGGCGCCGAGCCGATGACGATGACGAGCGCCGAATTCAGCCGCTACGTGCGGCGCGAGATCGAGAGCCTCGAGCGGATCGCGCGGGCGGCGGGCATCAAGGCGCAGTAGCGGCGCTCAGGCATTGCGCTCGAGGCGATAGCGCAGCACGTGGTCGCCGTGGTTCGCCGCGCTCTTGCCCAGACCGATCCAGCCGCGCTCGGCGAGCACGGCCTCCGAGCGGCGCAGCCGCACCTCGCGCGCCGCGCCGTCGACCATGAGGTAGGTGCCGTTTGCCGACTGATCGGCGATCACGAAGTGATCGTCGCGGCTGAAGACGCGCGCATGCAGCCGCGAAGCGAGCTCCGAGGCGACGACGACATCGTTCGACGTGCCGCGCCCGATGCGCAGCGTGGCGCCCGGCTCGGCGACGAAGCTCTCCCCGGCGTAGGACAGCTTGATCACCCATTTCTCCTGCGCGCCCATCTGCGGCTGCGAGACATCGACCTTCGTGATGTCGGCATCGACGCGCCAGATCACCTCGCATACCGTGATCTCGCCGACGCGGCCGCGCACCTTGGTGGCATAGAGCTCCCGGCAGCGCGTGCGCAAGGCGGGCGACAGCGCGTCCACCGTCTGCTGCGTGGTGAGCACCTGCGCGGGATTCGCGACCGAGGCGAGCCTTGCGCACACGTTCACCGTGTCGCCAAACACATCGCGATCCTTGAGCACCACCGGCCCGAAGTTGAAAGCGGTCTTGATCTTCAGGCCTTTCTCGCCGCCCTCGCCGAGCCGCAGCGCGGCCTCCTGCATGCCGCAGGCCGCGCGGCATGCGGCGTCGGCTTCGCGAAACTGGCAGACCACGCCGTCGCCGAGCGTCTTCACCGTCACCCCGCCGTTGCCGTTCACTTCCTTGTCGAGCAGCTTGAACAGGCGGTTGATGAGCGCAAGCGCCTTGGCATCGCCGACCTGCTCGTAGATGGCGGTGCTCTCGCAGACGTCGGCGAAGAGGATGGCGCGCCGGCCGCTCGGCTCGCTCATACGCGCACCGGCGGCGCGAGATCGCCCGGCGTGTCGATGTCCCGGATCACGCCGGGGTCGCCTACCGGGATCTTCACCAGCCGCGCCTCGTTGGCGGCGAGCACGCGCCGCGCGCCTTCGTCGCCGCGCAGGGCGACGAGCTCGTCATGGAAGCCGCCGCCGAAGCCCACCGGGTGGCCCCGGCGCGCGCGGAAGTAGGGCGCGACGAGCGCGGCGCCTTCCTCCAGCGCCTTGCGCACGGCGGCGATGGTGCTCGGCCGCACGAAAGGCATGTCGGCGAGCGCGACGATGTAGCCGTCGCATCGGCCCGCGGCCCGCGCGCCGCAGGCGAGGCTCGCGCCCATGCCTTCGGTCGCGGTCTCACACACCACCGCCTTGCACCCTTCATCCTCGAAGAGCGATGCGTTGGAGGCGTCCCTGAGGACGACGATGACTTCGGCGAGCTCGGCCTTCAGATGGCGCGCCGACTGCACCGCGATCGGCACGCCGTGCGGCAGCGCGTGCGCGAGCTTGTCGGAACCGAAGCGCGATGCCGAGCCTGCCGCGAGCAGCAGGCCGACGATCTTCACACGGGCTTGACTTCGCAGGCCGAGGGGTCGAAGCGCCGCTCGGGCTTCGCGGCCCAGGAGGGCTCCGATACGCCATGGCGCACCGCGGTCATCTCGGCGAGGATCGCCACCGCGATTTCAGGCGGCGTCTTCGAGCCGATGTAGAGCCCGACGGGGCCGCGCAGGCGCGCGATCTCTTCGTCCGAGACGTCGAACTCGCGCAGGCGCTTGCGGCGCGCATCGTTGTTCTTCTTCGAGCCGATGGCGCCGACGTAGAAGGCGGCCGACTTGAGTCCTTCCATCAGCGCCAGATCGTCGAGCTTCGGATCATGCGTGAGCGCGATGAGCGCGCAATGGCCGTCGAGGTTGAGCTCGCGCACCACGTCGTCGGGCATGCCGCGGCTGAGCGGCACGCTCGGCAAATCCCAGCCGTTGGCGTATTCCTCGCGCGGATCGATCACCGAGACGTGGTAGTCGAGCATGCGCGCCATCTCGGCGAGATAGCGCGTGAGCTGCCCGGCGCCGATGAGGACCAGGCGCCAGCGCGGGCCGTGGACCGCGGAAAGCACCTTGCCGTCGAATTCGAGCACGTCCTGCCAGCGTCCGGGCTCGAGCGTGGCGCGGCCGCTGTCCATGTCGAGGCGGCGGCGCACGAGCTGCTGCTCGGAAATGCGCTTCAGCAGATCGGCGATGCCGCTCTGTTCAGTTAGGGGCTCCAGAACGATCTGCAGCGTTCCGCCGCAGGGCAAGCCCCAGCGCGTCGCTTCCTCGTTGGTCACGCCGTAGGTCACGAGCTCCGGCTTCTTCGCCGCCGCGAGCGTGTCTTTCACCTTGTCGACGAGGTCGTCCTCGACGCAGCCGCCCGAGACGGAGCCCACGATCTGGCCGTCCTCGCGAATCGCCACCATGGCACCGACCGGCCGCGGCGCCGAGCCCCAGGTCTTGACGATGGTGCCCAACGCCACGCGCTGGCCCGCCTTGCGCCACGACTCGGCGCTGCGCAGGACTTCGATATCGACGCTATCCATGCGGAAATGTTATCCCAACTCGACAGCCCTTAGCGCCGCTTCCCTCTGTAATCATGACCTTGGCGCCATGGCCGGCGGCGATCTCGCGCACGATGGCGAGGCCGAGGCCGCTGCCGGTTCCCGGCGTGCCGGGCACGCGGTAGAAGCGCTCCAGCACGCGCTCGCGCTCGGCGCTCGGAATGCCCGGCCCGTCGTCCTCGACTTCGATATAAGGCGCGCGTTCGCGCAGACCCGTGCGCACGGTGACGCGACCGCCGCGACTCGAATATTCGATCGCGTTGTGCACCAGGTTAGCGAGCGCTTCGCGCAGGAGAAAAGCGTTGCCTTGCACCGACGCCGGCTCGAGCTCGAACCCGAGGTCGACATCGCGCGCCAGCGCCTGGTGCACCCACGCGTCCGCTTCGGCTTCGACGAGGGACTTCAGACTGACCGGCTGCGCATCGCCGCGCGCGCCCGGCTCGGCGCGCGCCAGGGCGAGCAGCTGGTTCGCCAGGCGCGCGGTACGGATGGTCGCCTGGTGCACCTGTTCCAGCTCGGCGCGTACCGCCTCGGGAAGCGGCTTGGCAAGCGCCAGCTCCGTATGCGCCTGCAGCCCGGCGAGCGGCGTGCGAAGCTGGTGCGCGGCATTGGCGAGAAAGCGCTGCTGGTTGCGGCTCGCCTGCGAAAGCTCCTCGAGCAGCCCGTTGAGCGCGCGCACCAGCGGCCGCGCCTCCTCCGGCGTGCCGGAAGCATCGATCGAGCGCAGGTCGCCGGTCGAGCGGGCCTTGATCTCATCGGACAGGCGCGCCAATGGACCGAGGCCGCGCTTGACGCCGAACCAGACGATGACCAGCGTGGCGAGCGCCAGCAGGATCTCGGGCAGCAGCGTCGAGACGAGGATGTCGCGCGCCATGCGCTTTCTTTTCACCGTCGTCTCCGCCACGAGCACGCGGCAGAGGGCCTCGCCGCATTGCGCCGGCAGCGCCACGGCGCGCACCTTCTCGCCTTTGTACACCGCGTCGTAGGCGATGGCGCCGCTATCGCCGTTGGCCGGCGGCTCGGGCAAGCCGTCGTCGCCCGCGATCATCTCGCCTGCCGGTCCGAGCACGCGGTAGTAGATGCTGTCGAAGCTGTCGCG